>NZ_JASCAE010000028.1:0-64356 GCF_029967975.1 Pseudomonas sp. V98_8 | reverse complement strand
TGTGTGTGGGGAATGCTGTAAGTGGCTTACAGTATTGTGTGTGGGGAATGCTGTATATGGCGTACAGCGGTATATAAGAGATTGCAGTGTCTGCGATTCAGTGTCCTAGGCTGGTTGCTCGTTTTCACATAACTGAATGCTCGGCTAATTCCCTGTCCTTATCAGTCGTGACCGTCGCTGTTAATGATCTGTTCGTTCGTCGCAGCTATATCGTCGGTTACAATTTCTTCTGTTGGGTTGTCGGTTAGTTATAGAGGGCTGGGGTATGAATCATTTCGGGGGGTGTTGTCTTGAATCTCAATTATCCGTTTTAAGGGGCATCGCGGAAGCAGCACTAGCACAGCCAGACGAATACCAAATTCGATAACGTTAATGGTTAGGGGTCGTAAGGGTGTACACGCCGATACGTGCCAGCTTACGGGTGCAACGCCCCGGCGACCCAATGGTGATTGTTTTAAAACTCTATTTTTTGCAGTGCCTCAGCCATCGCCTTCAGCGGACTGCGACTGCCGTAAATGCTGAATGTCACCGCACCATCTTCGTGGCCGGCTATTCGTTTGATCAGCGAGTCCTGGATCCCAGCATCCCGCAAGTCGTCAATGAGTGTGTGGCGGAAACTGTGAAAGGTCTTTCTCGGGTCGGAGATGCCCTGTTTGGTTTTGTACCGACCGAACCACTTCGATGGTGCATGTCCAAGTTTCCCCCGTACGGCTTCCAGCTCGGGGAACAGGCGATCTGCTCCGGTGCTCCGGACTGCTTCAACATGCTGCATCAGCCCCAAGTCGATCAGAGCAGGGTGCAAGGGGAGAATGCGTCGGCTGCTGGAGTTCTTCAAATTCTGGCCTTCGTGACTGTCATTGATGCGTATGCACGGAATGCCCTGTTGTTCGATGACGTCATCCACACGCAGTTGGCAGAGTTCTTCCAGGCGTGCCCCGGTGGCTCGTCCAAGGAGCGGTAACCAGTACCGCCATGGATGTTTTCGGGCTTGTGCTTTGAGTGCTGCCAGATCCAGTAGGGTGGTCAGATCTTGTCGATCAAAGGACAGCCGGGCTTCCTTGGCAGACCCGGTCATGACCTTCAGTCCTACCAGTGGATTGTCTGCGATGTACCCGTTGGACTTGCACCAGTTCATGAACGCCGAGAGTTTGCGTAGACGGTTGTTTACAGTAACGGCGGTAATGGTTTTGTAAGTGGCGCCAGACTCAACCACCTGACTCAGGGTCTTGCCTTCATATTCGGGGCGTAGGCCGAAGTACTGCGGACAGCGACTCAAACGATCTTTCAACAGTCGGGCTTGCTGGACGTCGAATGCCTCCACGGGCATGTCGCCCATCAGTTGAAAAAAATCTCGTAATGACCGTGCGACTTCGTGGGTGCTGACCTCACGCCAAGTGCCTCCAAGTTTTCCTTCTTCTATATAGAGCTTGGACAAGGTAGCGATAGAAGGACCATCACTGTTCTGCGTCACGATAGCCGCTGGTGCCTTCTTTGGAGCAGTCTGGACGGTCTGTGCTGGAGTAGCGTCTCGCCACCGCGAGCACAACGCACGGAGCGTCTGGAGGTCTGCCAAGGGGTGTTCGTTCAGGTGGTTGTGAACTTGCTGAGCCAGTGAAGCAGCGAGAAATAATGCAGCCTGACGCTCTCGCAAGTTCAGGCATATACGCAGGGAATGACGGTTCGGAAAGAGATGCTTGGGCAGTCGAAGGTTCAGGTAGTAGACCGATTGGCGACGGACGATATAGGCCATGAGTGGAACACCGAAGTGGAACAGCAGAGTGGAACAATGCTGACTACACCTCAGAGAATTGACTGCCCGTGCAGCGAGTTCGCACGGAAGATATCCGGTAACCTCATAAGCCTGAAACCCTTACCCCATAAGGCCCGCAACGATTGCCGAGCATGCTGGCATGCCACCCGGTCAGGCCTGGAAGGGAGCAGCCGCAGCGGTGACATTGTGTGCCGGGGTGTGGCTGGTGGGGTTACCACCTTAACGAACCGCGAGACCCTCTCTCGCGTAATCAATCAAACCTGTTTCCTGTACTGCCATGGCGCCTGTCCATTGCGTATTTTTGTCGTCTGCGATTTGGTGGCGACATGGAAAAGGAGCTCGACCTGTCGGGCGCGACACGTCGATCACCGTTCTTGCTGGCTCTAAGGCTTGGACAAGGCCTGGTCAACCGCTGCAATCAGCTTTCCCAGATCCTTTGGGGGGGCTTTATGTATGACATCGAACAGGTACGCCCGTTGTTCGTCCTCGTCACCAGGGTCGGCGAAAAAGGCTTTCAGCTTCACCCCCAGCACATTGGCAAACATGAACAGTGCGTCCACGCTGGGCGTATAGGTACCGGTTTCGAAGCGGCTGATGGTTTTGGGGTCAAAACCGGTTCTTTCGCCAAGTTCAGCCTGAGTAAGCCCCGCGACCTTGCGGTACCGCCGGATGGCTGGACCCAAACTTGAAATGTGCATCGCTCAATTCCCATTTAGAATCAAGAACTTAACGATAGATTTTGCATTAGACAACTGCATGATCCATCACCTTGCTTTGCAAAATGTGATGCATTTCGTAGAATCGCCGCCCAAAAGCGGTATTGAGTGAGCTTGTTTCAGATTATGGAACGATGTGAAAAAGCCACTATTGCGCGTTCACGCAAGGCGCCGAGAGCCATTTGAAGCCTTGCCGAATATTACCAGCATCGGTGTTGCTGCCTTGAACGGGTTCCACCGCCGGCGACAACGAGCCTGACTCATGGATGAGAAATACCGCAGGGCGGTGGATGCCGCCGCGATTTTTTCCGAGACCGACCTGGGCGGCCGGATCACCCACGTCAATGATCAGTTTTGCGCAGTGTCCGGCTATAGCCGCGAAGAGTTGCTTGGGCAAAACCATCGCATGCTCAACTCCGGCATGCACGCCCCTGACTTCTTCGTCGACATGTGGCGCACCATCTCCCGGGGTCACATCTGGAAGGGCGAGATCTGCAATCGTGCCAAGGATGGCAGCCTGTATTGGGTTGAAAGCACCATGGTGCCGGTGATCGATACTGCCACCGGGCGGGTAGAGCGGTATCTGTCGATTCGCTTCGACATCAGCGAAAAACGCCAGCTCCTGCATTCCCTGCAATGGCGGGTCGGTCATGACGTGCTGACCGGGCTGCCCAATCGCGCATTTCTCTCGGATCTGCTCGATCAGGCGTTGGAGTTCTCCCGGCAGGAGAGCATTCCGTTGGCGGTGTGCATGCTCGATCTCGACGGCTTCAAGGCGATCAATGACGGCTACGGGCACGCCACCGGCGATCTGTTGCTGGTGGAGGTGGCCAAGCGCCTGCGCAACGTCGTGCGTGGCGAGGATGTGGTCGCGCGGCTTGCCGGCGACGAGTTCGTCCTGGTGTTGCGCTACGTCCATGACTTGCCGAAATTGCGGGCCGCGCTGAACCGGATACTGGGGGCGATATCGGCACCGTACTCACTGCACGGCAAGGACATCAATGTGTTTGCCAGCATTGGCGTCACGCTGTTCCCTTACGATAACGAAGATGCCGGGACCTTGCTGCGTCATGCCGATCAGGCCATGTACGTGGCCAAGCAGAGCGGTCGCAAGCGCTTTCATTTATTCGACGTGAGCCGCGACCGCGAAGTCAAGGCCACTCACGAGACGGTCGAGCGGGTGCGTCAGGCGCTGGATGCCGGGGAGCTGCGCCTGCAGTTCCAGCCCAAGGTCAACATGCGCCGTGGCCAAGTCGTTGGCTTCGCGGCAGTGTTGCGCTGGGAGCACCCGCAAATCGGCTTGGTGCCTGCCCGGGATTTTTTGCCTCAGGTGGAGGAGACGGACCTGATCATCGATATCGGTGAGTGGGTGCTGGACCGGGTGTTGGCGCAGCTGGATCAATGGCGCCAGGCCGGGCATGACTGGCCGGTGAGCATCAATATCGCGGCGCGGCATTTTCAGCGGGCGGATTTCGTCGAGCGCCTCAAAAACCTGTTGGCGCGGCACGAGCGAGTCGCCCCGCAGCGGCTTGACCTGGAAATCGTCGAGTCGGTCGCGGTCGAGAACATCCAGCATGTCAGTGCCTGTTTACGGGCTTGCCAGGCGTTGGGGGTGCAGTTTTCGCTGGGGGATTTCGGCACCGGCTACTCATCCCTGAGTCACCTCAAACGTCTGCGCACCCAGACCATCAAGATCGACAAGTCCTTTTTGCGCGACATTCTTCATGATGGTGATGACTTGGCATTGACCACGGCCGTGATCGGCCTGGCCCGGGCATTTGACCGCCAGGTAATCGCCGAGGGGCTGGAAAGTATCGAGCACGGTGAGTTGCTGTTGCGCCTGGGGTGCGAGGTGGCCCAGGGCGATTTCATTGCGCAGCCGATGCCTGCCGACGATGTGCCGGGCTGGGTCGCGGGTTTTGTCGCACCGGCGCAATGGCAGGCGGCAGATCCCACCGCACAAGGTCATGGCCTGGGTTCAGTCTTGCCTCCGACATAAAGGGCAATGATGTCATCGATCTCGCCGGACATCTTCATGCGCAGCAGGGTGCGTAGAATGCGCTGCACCGGCACCTTGGGGTCGTTGCGCACATAGCAGCCGACGCGTTGCTCCTGCAGGAGCGCCACGCTTTGCAGTTGCTGCTGCGGCAACAGACGCTGGTTGAACCAGTCAAGGGTCCATTGGTTGCTGACCGCATAGCGGTTGCGCCCGGCATGCAGCTTCTCCAGCACCTGTTCCTGGTTGCGGGCATCGTCGCGATACAGCCGATTGGCGTCGAACAGGGGTTGCAGGGTTGGGTAGCTGTAGCCCAGGACCGTCCCGATCGATTGATGGGGCAAGTGTGTCGGCGTGACGGAGGTGATCGCATCGGGACGGCTGACCAGCAAGTCGGGTTGAGTCCAGAGCGGAATGCTCCAGATATAGTCGCCGGACTGGTTTGGCGTCCAGGACTGCGCGGCGTAGCAGCGTATGTCGACCTCGCCCGTTTCCATGGCATTTTGCACCCGGCCGCGGGGCAATACGTGGAACTGCGCCGGCACGCCGACCTGGGTCGCGAGGCTGAGCATCACGTCATACAGGATGCCCTGGGTCGGCCGGCCACGTTCAAGTTGCACCATCGGCATCGCCCAGCTGTCAGGCACCACGAAGCGCAACGGCGCATCAGCGGCCGCCCCGTCCAGGCTTAACAACAGCAGTGCCCCCCAGGCTAACCGCATAAACGCTCCGCTAACTTTTGACGCAAAAAGCCCGCAAAATGCAGCTTAGCCAGATTAGACGAGCGCACCGGATGCAATTTGTGCCTTGCTCCGCTAGCATTAGCCGCTTCTGCTTCCTTCGCTGCGACGGTTTTCGATGAGTTATCAGGTTCTTGCACGTAAATGGCGTCCGCGCTCGTTCCGCGAAATGGTCGGCCAGACCCATGTGCTCAAGGCTCTGATCAATGCCTTGGACAGCCAGCGGCTGCACCACGCCTACCTGTTTACCGGTACGCGAGGGGTCGGCAAGACCACTATCGCGCGGATCATAGCCAAATGCCTGAACTGTGAAACGGGTATCACTTCAACGCCCTGTGGCGAGTGTTCGGTATGCCGCGAGATCGATGAAGGCCGCTTCGTCGACCTGATCGAGATCGACGCCGCCAGCCGCACCAAGGTCGAAGACACCCGCGAGTTGCTCGACAACGTGCAGTACGCCCCCAGCCGCGGGCGTTTCAAGGTCTACCTGATCGACGAAGTGCACATGCTCTCCAGCCATTCTTTCAATGCGCTGCTGAAAACCCTCGAAGAGCCGCCACCCTACGTCAAGTTCATCCTGGCCACCACTGATCCGCAGAAACTTCCTGCAACGATTCTTTCGCGTTGCCTGCAGTTCTCCTTGAAGAACATGACCCCGGAACGGGTCGTCGAGCATTTGAGCCACGTGCTGAGTGTCGAGAACGTGCCGTTCGAAGACGACGCACTGTGGTTGCTCGGTCGCGCCGCCGACGGTTCGATGCGCGATGCCATGAGCCTCACCGACCAGGCGATTGCCTTCGGTGAAGGCAAGGTCATGGCCGCGGACGTTCGGGCGATGCTCGGCACCCTTGATCACGGCCAGGTGTATGACGTCCTGCATGCGCTGATCGAGGGCGACGCCAAGGCCCTGCTCGAAGCGGTCCGCCACCTGGCCGAACAAGGCCCGGACTGGAACGGCGTGCTCTCGGAAATCCTCAATGTGCTGCACCGGGTTGCCATTGCCCAGGCCTTGCCGGAAGGCGTCGACAACGGTCATGGCGACCGAGACCGGGTGCTGGCCCTGGCCCAGGCGTTGCCGGCCGAAGACGTGCAGTTCTATTACCAGATGGGCCTGATCGGCCGCCGCGACTTGCCGCTGGCGCCGGATCCCCGTGGCGGCTTTGAAATGGTGCTGTTGCGCATGCTGGCATTCCGGCCCGCCGACACCACGGACGCGCCGAGGCAACCGCTAAAGCCAGTGGGGATCAGCCAGGCCACGGTTGATTCCGCCAAATCAGTGGCTGCCACGCCGGTCGTAGCAAAGGTCGTCGCTGCACCGGTTGCACCTGTCGCGGCGGTGGCTCCGGCACCCGCGCCGGTTGTCGCTGAACCTGTACCTGTACCTGAGCCGGTGGTCGAGACGGTCGTGGTCGAAGAAGTGGTCGACCTACCGTGGAACGACCCGGTCGAGCCAGAAGCCGTTCAACAGCCAGCCGTCGAGCCGGTGTTGGAAACCGCCAGCGAGCAGCCCGAGTTGCCGCCCATGCCGTTGCCGACCCCGGACAGCGTGGTGCCGGACGCGCCGGAGTGGGCCGCCGCGCCCATTCCGGAACCGACGGTGGCGCAAGTCGATGCCGCTACCCCTGGCATGGACCTGGATGACGAGCCGCCGCTGGACGAAGACTATATCGAGCCAGACATGGACTCGGCCTACAGCTACCTCGACGAACTGGCCAGCGAACACACCGCCGAGCCTGCCGCGGAGCCCGAGCCCGAGCCCGCCGCAGCGCCCGCCACGGGCCTGGCCCTGCAATGGCTGGAGCTGTTCCCGAACCTGCCGATTTCCGGCATGACTGGCAGCATCGCCGCCAACTGCACGCTGGTCGCGGTCGATGGCGACAACTGGTTGTTGCACCTGGACCCGGCCCACAGCGCCTTGTTCAACGCCACTCAACAACGTCGTCTCAACGAAGCGTTGAACCAGTACCACGGGCGGACCCTGACCCTGACCATGGAGCTGATCAAGCCCGAGCAGGAAACCCCGGCCCAGGCGGCGTCCCGTCGGCGTGCCGACCGCCAGCGCGAGGCCGAGGAGTCGATCCACGGTGATCCGTTCATCCAGCAAATGATGCAGCAGTTCGGTGCGGTGATCCGTAACGATACTATTGAACCTGTCGAGGCCCTGGCCAGTCAGGGCTAATAACTGAAGGCGCTCGCCCGCACGGGTTGGGCGTCGTTTAATCCAAGTACTTTTGAGGTGATTCCCATGATGAAAGGTGGCATGGCCGGCCTGATGAAGCAGGCGCAGCAGATGCAGGAAAAAATGGCCAAGATGCAGGAAGAGCTGGCCAACGCCGAAGTCACCGGTAAAGCCGGTGGCGACATGGTCACCGTGGTGATGACCGGTCGTCACGACGTCAAGCGCGTGACCATCGACCCAAGCCTGGTCGAAGGCCTGAGCGAAGATGACAAGGAAATGCTCGAAGCGGTGTTCGCCGCGGCCGTCAACGACGCCGTGCGCAAGATCGAAGCCAACAGCCAGGACAAAATGGGCAGCATGACCGCTGGCATGCAACTGCCACCGGGCATGAAACTGCCATTCTGATTCGCCTTCGGGCGCTGGATGAGCTACAAAAAATGCCAGGCATCGCGCCTGGCATTTTTGTTTCTGGTCACACTGATCGTTCCCACGCGCAGCAAAGGAATGCCTAAAGGGACGCTCCGCGTTCCAGCTTCAGAAAGGGACGCGGAGCGTCCCGGGCTGCATTCCTTTGCTGCGCGTGGGAACGATCATGTGCCAGGAATAAACATCGAACGCCATACCGCCACCAAGGTCTGCTCCCTATACCCCCGAATTCATCGATCACAGGAGACGCTGACATGTCCGACCCCATGACCCTCAACCAACGTATCGTCCTGGCCTCGCGCCCTGTCGGCGCACCGACGCCGGAGAACTTCCGGATGGAGCGGGTCGCGCTACCCGACCTGGCCGAGGGGCAGGTGCTGCTCAAGACCCTCTATCTGTCGCTGGACCCCTACATGCGCGGGCGCATGAGTGACGCGCCGTCTTATGCCGCGCCGGTGGAAATCGGCGAAGTGATGACCGGTGGTGCTGTCAGCCGGGTTGAGCGTTCTCTGCATCCCAAGTTCCACGAAGGCGACCTGGTGGTCGGCGCCACGGGATGGCAAAGCCACAGCATCAATGACGGTCGCAGCATCATTCCAGTGCCCTCGGGCCTGCCCAGCCCCTCCATGGCCCTGGGTGTGCTGGGCATGCCGGGCATGACCGCCTACATGGGCTTGATGGACATCGGCCAGCCCAAGGAAGGCGAGACCCTGGTGGTCGCGGCGGCCTCTGGCGCCGTCGGTTCGGTGGTGGGCCAGGTGGCGAAGATCAAGGGCCTGCGCGTGGTCGGCGTGGCGGGCGGGGCGGAAAAATGTCGTTATGTCATCGAGGAATTGGGCTTCGATGCCTGCATCGACCACAAGAGCCCGGATTTCGTCGACGAGCTTGCCCAGGCGTGCCCCAAGGGTATCGACATCTATTATGAGAATGTCGGTGGCAAGGTGTTCGACGCCGTGTTGCCGTTGCTCAACCCCAAGGCGCGGATTCCGCTCTGTGGCCTGATTGCTTCCTACAACGCGAGCGAAGCGCCGAGCGGCCCGGATCGCCTGCCGCTATTGCAGCGCACGCTGTTGACCAAGCGTGTGCGAATCCAGGGCTTTATCGTGTTCGACGACTACGGTGACCGTCAGCCGGAGTTCATCAGCGCGATGGCGCCGTGGGTACGTGATGGCAAGGTGAAGTTTCGCGAAGACGTGGTCGATGGCCTGGAGCAGGCGCCCGAGGCGTTCATCGGGCTGCTGGAGGGGCGCAACTTTGGCAAGCTGGTGGTGCGGGTCGCGCCCAACGAGTAAATGATGCTGTGAATTGACGCTCAACAGAGGCGCGGGTATAAACCGCGTCTCGTTGTTTTCGTCGGACTTTTCCCCATGAGCTTCAGCCCTTTGATTCGCCAACTGATCGACGCCCTGCGAGTTTTGCCAGGTGTGGGTCAGAAAACCGCCCAGCGCATGGCGCTGCAGTTGCTCGAGCGTGATCGCAGTGGCGGCTCGCGCCTGGCACTGGCCCTGAACCAGGCCATGGATGGGGTCGGTCACTGCCGTCAGTGCCGCACACTGACCGAAGACGACCTTTGCCCACAATGCGCCGATACCCGCCGTGACGACACCTTGCTGTGCGTTGTGGAAGGGCCGATGGATGTCTATGCCGTGGAGCAGACCGGTTACCGTGGCCGCTACTTCGTGCTCAAGGGGCATCTTTCGCCGCTGGACGGGCTGGGGCCGGAGGCCATCGGCATCCCGCAATTGATGGCGCGGATCGAAGAGGCGGGCACCTTTACCGAAGTCATCCTCGCCACCAACCCGACCGTGGAAGGCGAGGCGACTGCGCACTACATCGCCCAATTGCTCAGCAGCAAAGGCCTGATCGCTTCGCGCATCGCCCATGGCGTGCCGCTGGGCGGCGAGCTGGAGTTGGTGGATGGCGGGACGCTGGCGCATTCGTTTGCGGGGCGTAAGCCGATTTCCCTCTAAGTTGTGTGGTGGTTTTACTGACGCCTTCGCGAGCAGGCTCGCTCCCACAGGGGCTGCGCTGAGCCTGTAGGAGCCGGCTTGCTGGCGATCCAGGCGACTTGGTCGAACTGATTCACTCATTCCTGTTGAAAACCAAGCAAGCGCTCGGTTAACTTCGCTGAACCCTTCAGTGGAGCTCGCCCATGCCTGCCTTTGAGGAATACTTCGACCCCAGCCACCAAATGGTCCGCGACAGCGTCAGGCGTTTCGTCCAGCGCGAGATTCTTCCGGACATTGACCAATGGGAGGAAGCCGAAAGCTTTCCCCGCGAGCTCTACCTCAAGGCCGGTGCGGCGGGGATTCTCGGCATTGGCTACCCGCAAAGCCTGGGCGGCAGTCACGAAGGGGATGTATTCGCCAAGATCGCCGCCAGCGAAGAGCTGATGCGCTGTGGCTCGGGTGGCCTGGTGGCGGGGCTGGGCTCCCTGGACATCGGCCTGCCGCCGATCGTCAAGTGGGCCAGGCCTTGCGTGCGTGATCGGGTGGTTCCGCAGGTGTTGTCCGGCGAGAAAATCAGCGCCCTGGCCGTCACCGAGCCCGGCGGCGGTTCCGACGTCGCCAACCTGCAAACCCGCGCGGTGCATGAGGGCGACTTCTACCGGGTCAACGGCAGTAAAACCTTCATCACCAGCGGCGTACGGGCGGACTACTACACCGTCGCGGTGCGCACCGGTGAACCGGGTTTCGCCGGCATCAGCCTGTTGTTGATCGAGAAGGGCACCCCGGGTTTCACCGTGGGTCGGCAATTGAAGAAAATGGGCTGGTGGGCGTCGGACACGGCCGAATTGTTCTTCGACGATTGCCCCGTGCCTGTAGGCAATCTGATCGGCGGTGAAAACAGGGGTTTCGCCTGCATCATGGGCAATTTCCAGAACGAACGCCTCGCCCTGGCCTTGATGGCCAACATGACCGCGCAGCTTGCCCTGGAGGAGAGCCTTGAGTGGGCGCGTGAGCGTGAAGCCTTTGGCAAGCCGATCGGCAAGTTCCAGGTGATCAAGCATCGCCTGGCGGAGATGGCCACGGCCCTCGAAGTCTCACGGGAGTTCACCTACCGGCAGGCGGCGAAAATGGCGGCGGGCAAGAGCGTGATCAAGGAAATTTCCATGGCCAAGAACTTTGCCACGGACACGGCGGACCGAATTACCCACGATGCCGTGCAGATACTGGGTGGCCTGGGTTACATGCGCGAGAGTCTGGTGGAGCGGTTGTACCGGGATAACCGGATTCTGTCGATTGGCGGCGGGACGCGGGAAGTGATGAACGAGATCATCAGCAAGCAGATGGGGCTTTGAGTTTTGCTGTGCCGCATCCGACGCCTTCGCGAGCAAGCCCGCTCCCACATTGGTTTTGTGCACGCCGCAGATTCAATGTGGGAGCGGGCTTGCTCGCGAAGAGGTCCTGGCAGGCGATAATTATTTATCGGAAAGGGCAAACTGCGTCAGGCAAAACGTCGGAATCCCCATGTCTTCCAAACGCTGCGACCCACCCAACTCCGGCAAGTCGATAATCGCCGCCGCTTCATGCACCCGGGCGCCCATGCGGCGAATCAGGTTTGCCGCCGCAATCAGGGTACCGCCGGTAGCGATCAGGTCATCGAACATCACCACCGAATCGCCTTCGCACAGGCTGTCGGCGTGCACTTCAAGAAACGCTTCGCCGTACTCGGTCGCATAGCCTTCTGCCAGGACGTCGGCCGGTAACTTGCCTTGCTTGCGAAACAGCACCAGCGGCTTGTTCAACTGATAGGCCAGCACTGAGCCGATCAGGAAACCCCGGGCATCCATGGCGCCAATGTGGGTGAAGTCCGCCTCGACATAACGGTGGGCGAAGCTGTCCATCACCAGGCGCAGGGCCGTGGGCGACTGGAAGAGCGGGGTGATGTCGCGAAAGATCACACCGGGCTTCGGAAAGTCGATCACGGGGCGGATGAGGGATTTGATGTCGAAGGAGTCGAAGACCATCGAAGGAGTCCTGGCAGGCTGCAAACGACACAGTATAACGGCGGCTGAACCGTTTCGCTCAGCCGCGACCCACCGAATCAGCCTTCGAGGGAGCCACCGGCCAGGGCGCACAGCTGGATTGGGTCGAGGATGCGGATCTCCTTGCCCTCGGCGGCGATCAGTTCGTTCTGCTGGAAGCGCGTGAACACCCGCGACACGGTTTCCACCGCCAGGCCCAGGTAATTGCCGATTTCGTTGCGCGACATGCTCAAGCGGAACTGATTGGCCGAGAAGCCCCGGGCACGGAAGCGTGCCGACAGATTGACAAGGAAGGTGGCGATGCGCTCGTCGGCGGTCTTTTTCGACAGCAGTAACATCATTTGCTGGTCGTCACGGATCTCGCGGCTCATCACGCGCATCAGCTGGCGGCGCAACTGTGGCAGTTGCAGGGCCAGTTCGTCGAGACGTTCGAAAGGGATTTCACACACCGAGGTGGTTTCCAGCGCTTGCGCCGACACCGGGTGTTTTTCGGTGTCCATGCCCGACAGCCCGACCAGTTCGCTCGGCAAATGGAAGCCAGTGAGCTGTTCTTCGCCGGCATCGCTCAGGTTGAAGGTTTTCAGGGCGCCGGAGCGCACGGCGTAAACCGAGTCGAACTGGTCGCCCTGGCGGAACAGAAACTCACCCTTTTTCAGCGGGCGGCCTCGTTTGACGATTTCGTCCAGCGCATCCATATCTTCCAGATTCAGAGAAAGTGGCAAACACAGCGGGGCCAGGCTGCAATCCTTGCAGTGGGCCTGAGTGTGAGCGCGCAGTTTTACTGGCTCGGACATTTCTTCAATCCTTGTGGGAAAACACACATAAGACGTAAGGGTAACCCACTGCAGGACATTGAAGCCAGCGCACGGCGGATTTGTCGCAGGGTCTAGATCACTCGGGAGAACCGTTGGCGATTGTGTTGTTCCAGGTAGGCGTCAAATACCATGCACACCGAGCGAACCAGCAAGCGACCTGCCGGCAGTACAGTGATGCGTTCGCTGTCCAGCTCAATCAGGCCATCTTTGGCCATGCCCTGCAATTGCGGCCAAAGTTCGCCGAAATAGCCTTGAAAATCTATGTTGAAGGCGCGTTCGATCTGGACGAATTCAAGGCTCAAGTTGCAGATCAACTGCTGGATCACCGCCCGCCGCACGCGGTCATCGGCGTTGCACAGCAGGCCGCGGCTGGTGGCCAGCTGCGCCGACGCCAAGGCGTTCTGATACTGGTTGAGGTCGCTGTTGTTCTGGCAGTACAGGTCGCCGATCTGGCTGATTGCCGACACGCCGAGGCCAATCAAGTCGCAATGCCCGTGGGTGGTGTAGCCCTGGAAGTTGCGCTGCAGGGTCGATTCTTCCTGGGCGATCGCCAGCTCATCGTCGGGCAGCGCGAAGTGGTCCATGCCGATGTAGCGGTAGCCAGCGGTGGTCAGCTGTTCGATGGTGCGCTGCAGCATCTCCAGCTTTTGTGCTGGCGTCGGTAACTCGTTGCTGTTGATCCGCCGTTGCGGCATGAAGCGTTCCGGCAGGTGCGCATAGTTGAACACCGAGAGCCGGTCCGGTTGCAGGTTGATGACTTCGTCGACGGTGCGGGCGAAGTTTTCCGGGGTCTGCTTGGGCAGCCCGTAGATCAGGTCGATGTTGATCGAACGAAACTGCAGTGTCCGGGCGGCGTCGATGACTGCGCGGGTTTCCTCCAGGCTCTGCAGGCGATTGACCGCGCGCTGTACGGCCGGGTCAAGGTCTTGCAGGCCGATGCTGACCCGATTGAAACCCAGTTCGCGCAGCAAGCCCATGGTCGACCAGTCGGCTTCGCGAGGGTCGATTTCGATGCCGTAGTCACCGCTATCGTCATCGAGCAGATTGAAATGTTTGCGCAAGTGCGCCATCAGCTGGCGCAGTTCGTCGTGGCTGAGAAAGGTCGGCGTGCCGCCGCCAAAATGCAGTTGCTCGACTTTCTGTGCGGGGTCGAGGTGGCAGGCGATCAGCTGGATTTCCTGTTCCAGGCGCTGCAGGTAAGGCAGCGCCCGGCCGCGATCCTTGGTGATCACCTTGTTGCAGGCGCAGTAGTAGCAAATGTTCGCGCAAAACGGCACGTGCACATACAGCGACAACGGGCGCACGGCCTTGCGGCTGTCGCGCAGGGCATGCAGCAGGTCGAACGGGCTGATCTGGCTGTGGAATTGCACCGCGGTCGGGTAGGAGGTATAGCGCGGTCCCGCCAGGTCATAACGGCGGATCAGATCGGTGTCCCAACGAATGGCGTCGAGCATCATGCGGGCAATTCCCCGGATAGGCTGGCAGTGTTGGCGAGTCTAGGGGGTGGGGCGTTTGGGGATCTTGATTTGCGTCAAAGGGGATCAAGATCAAAAGATCGCAGCCTGCGGCAGCTCCTACAGGGGAATTGCGTAACACCTGTAGGAGCTGCCGCAGGCTGCGATCTTTTGCTTTTAATGCCCCATGAGCCAATGCTGATGCGGCCCCGGCAGGGTCCAGATGCCGAACAACATCACCAGCAACCCGCCTGCCATGCGCACGCTGCGTTTGCGCAACAACGCCGTCACCCGGTCGGCCGCCAGCCCCGTGGCGAGCAGCACCGGCCAGGTGCCCAGTCCGAACGCCAGCATCAGCAACGCACTGTCCAGCGCATTGCCCTGGCTAGCCGACCACAGCAGGGTGCTGTAGACCAGTCCGCAAGGCAGCCAGCCCCAAAGCCCGCCCAGCAGCAACGCCCGGGGCAGGCTCGACACAGGCAGCAATCGGTTGGCGACCGGCTGGATATGCCGCCACAGGCCGCGACCGAGGCTTTCGATGCGGGTCAGCCCGCTCCACCAGCCGGCCAGGTACAGGCCCATGGCGATCAGCAGCAAGCCCGCGAGCACGCGCATGAACATCGCCGCCGGGCTGTTGGCCACCGCCCAGCCGGCCAGGCCGATCAGCAGGCCGGCGGTGGCATAGCTGAGGATGCGCCCCAGGTTGTAGGCCAGCAGCAGGCGAAAGCGGCGACTGCGTTGTTCCTTCGGGATGGCCAGGGTCAATGCGCCCATCAAGCCGCCGCACATGCCCAGGCAATGACCGCCACCGAGCAGACCGAGGATGACCGCCGACACCAGCAGCGGCGCCAAATCAAGCATGGGGCGGCGCCTTGTCGTCGGGTTTGGGCGGGTGGCCGCTGGCCTCGTCGACCGCCGCGGTGTGGTTCGGGTCCTGGTCGTCGAACAGGATGCTGTGGGCCGGGCCGTCGAGGTCGTCGTACTGACCGCTGTCGACGGCCCAGAAGAAGATGAAGACAGCGATGGCCACGATCAACAGCGCGGCCGGAATCATCACGTAGAGAGCTGGCATCTGGACTCCATGCCCGTGCGGCTCAGGCCGGCAGCGGGCGGGTTTCTGGCGTGGTGCGGGCAACCGGCGCGCTCGGCAGGCGAGTCAGGCGCAGGGCGTTGAGCACCACGGTCAACGAACTGAGCGACATGCCGACGGCGGCCCACACCGGTGTGATCCAGCCAAGGGCGGCGAACGGCAACATGAGTCCATTGTACAGCGCGGCCCACAGCAAATTCTCGATGATCACCCGGCGGGTGCGGCGCGCCAGGTCGAACGCTTGCACCAGGGCATCGAGGCGGTTGGACAGGAGTACCGCGTCGGCGCTGGTTTTCGCCAGGTCAGTGGCCGAGCCCATGGCCACGCTGATGTCGGCGGCGGCCAGTACCGGCACATCGTTGACCCCGTCACCGAGCATCAACACCTTGCGACCTTCCTTGTGCAGTTGCTGCAGGACTTGCAGCTTGTCGTCCGGACGCAAGCCGCCACGGGCTTCATCGATGCCCAGTTCGGCCGCGACACTGGCGACCATCGGCGAGCTGTCGCCCGACAGCAACAGGGTGCGCCAGCCACGGGCCTTGCAGGCCGCCAGCAGATCGGGGGCATCGGCGCGCAAACGGTCGTCGAGAACCAGCCACGCCAGCGGGCCCTGGCTATCGCCTAGCAGCAGCCATTGCCCGGCTTCCTCCGGTATGGAGGGCACCGTGGCGCCGCTGAGTGCGCAGACAAAACCGGGGTGGCCGATGCGCAGGCGTTGCTCGCCCACCCGTCCTTCGAGGCCCAGCCCCGGCGTGCTGTGAACCTCTTCGGCGGCCACCGGCGCGCGACCAAAAGCACGGGCAATCGGGTGTTCTGAGCGGTTCTCCAGTGCGGCGGCGAGACTCAGGCATTGATCGCTGGCAAGCGCGCCGAGGGGGCGGATCGAACGCAGCGCCAGGCGGCCTTCGGTGAGGGTGCCGGTCTTGTCGAAAATCACCGTGTCGATCTGGTTCAGGCCTTCGAGCACGTGACCGCGGGTCAGCAACAAACCCAGCTTGTGCAAGGTGCCGGTGGCGGCGGTCAATGCGGTCGGCGTGGCCAGGGACAGGGCGCACGGGCAGGTCGCGACCAGCATCGCCAGCACGATCCAGAAGGCGCGAGACGGGTCCAGCTCCCACCACAACAACCCGATACAGGCGCAGGCGATCAGTGTCAGCAACAGGAACCATTGCGCGGCACGGTCGGCGATTTCCGCCAACCGCGGTTTTTCCGCCTGGGCACGGTCGAGCAGGCGCACGATGGCCGAGAGGCGGGTGTCATGACCGAGGGCCAGGACTTCGACGGTCAACGGGCCTTCCACATTCAGGGTGCCGGCGGTGACGGCATCGCCCGGGGTGCGTGGCTGCGGCAGGTATTCGCCGGTCAGCAGCGATTCGTCGATGCTCGACTGACCGTCTAGGATTTTGCCGTCGGCCGGGAGGATCGCCCCCGGATGCACCAGCACTTGATCGCCTACACGCAGTTCACTGAGCAGGATGCGCTCGCTCTGGCCGTCGGCGCTCAGGCGCAGGCAGGAGGCCGGGAGCAGATTGACCAGCTGCGCG
Source organism: Pseudomonas sp. V98_8 (assembly GCF_029967975.1). Classification (NCBI taxonomy): domain Bacteria; kingdom Pseudomonadati; phylum Pseudomonadota; class Gammaproteobacteria; order Pseudomonadales; family Pseudomonadaceae; genus Pseudomonas; species Pseudomonas sp. V98_8. The sequence goes on along the minus strand of NZ_JASCAE010000028.1, from coordinate 47,637 downwards.
GTCGCGGCGGCGGTGCGTTCCCGGGCTCGCCGTTCCAGGTAGCGCCCGGCCAGCAGAAACAGGGCGAACATGCCCACGGCGTCGAAATACAGCTCGCCGACCCCGGTGATCGAGGTCCAGATCCCGGCGATGTAGGCACTGCCAATGGCCAGCGACACCGATACGTCCATGGTCAGGTGCCGAGTGCGCAGGTCGCGCATGGCGCCCTTGAAGAACGGCGCACAGCTGTAGAACACGATCGGTGTGGTGAGGAACAGCGCGACCCAGCGCAGGATGGCGTGCAGCTCGGGGCTGAGGTCGATGTTGAATTCCGGCCATGTAGCCATGGTCGCCATCATCGCCTGGAACCACAACAGCCCGGCCACGCCAAGCTGGCGCAGGGCCAGGCGATTTTCGCTGGCCAGTTGTTCGCTGGCGCGATCGGCTTGATAAGGGTGGGCGGCGTAACCGATGTGGCGCAATTCGGCGAGCACTCGGCTCAGCGGCAATTGCCCGTCGGACCAGCGCACGTGCAAGCGATGGTTGGACAGGTTCAGGCGCGCTTCGGCAACGGCCGGCAAGGTGCGCAGGTGTTTTTCGATCAGCCAGCCGCAGGCGGCGCAACTGATGCCTTCCATCAGGAGCGTGGTTTCGGCCAAATCGCCTTCGTGGCGAACGAAGGGCTGCTGCACGTCGGCGCGGTCGTATAGCGCCAATTCATCGACCAGTTGCACCGGCAGCGCCTCGGGGTTGGCCGAGGCTTCGCTGCGATGCTGGTAATAGCTTTGCAAGCCACCTGCGACAATGGCCTCGGCCACCGCCTGGCATCCCGGGCAGCAGAATTCCCGCGTCTCCCCGAGCACGACGGCGGTGAAGCGGCTGCCGCTGGGGACGGGCAGGGCGCAGTGGTAGCAGGGGGTTGGGGTGGTGGTCATGAGGTGTTGTCCGATGATCGTTCCCACGCTCCGCGTGGGAATGCCTCCCCGGACGCTCCGCGTCCGCTTCGGCTGGAACGCGGAGCGTCCCTGGCTGCGTCCCCACACAGAGCGTGGGGACGATCAGGTAAGGATTATTTTTTCAGGTCTTCCGCGCCTTGCAACGGTTCATCACCGAGCAGCAATTCCTTGTCATGGTTGACCAATTCTTCCTCGAACATGCGCCAGATGTGGTCATCCTGGGTGCCGAGCAGTTCGATAAAGCGGCGGCCTTCGATCTTGTCGCTCAGTTGGCCGATATAGCGGCCCTGCTCGGTGTCGCTGCGGGTGAGGGGGATCTTGCGATCCTTCTCCGGTTGCGTCGGCGAGATCAGGTTCAGCTCAAGCGTCGCAGGCTGGCTCTTGCCGCTCAGGCGCAGGTCGACTTCACCGGTCACGTCATCCAGGTGAATGCTGGCGCGCATCTGCAGGGTTTGCGCCAGCAGTTCACGGTCCAGGGAGCGGTTGATGCCCTTGCCGGCCTCGTAGTAATTGTCGTTGACCAGGTTGTCCGGGTTCTTCACCGCGATGGTCACCATGGACAAGGTCAGGGTCACCGAGCAGGCCAGGATCCCGATGATGATCCACGGCCAAAGGTGCTTGTACCAGGGGCTTGCGGCAGTTGCTGCGGGCATGATCACTTCTCTCAACGATTTTGTGGGCCGATGAATCGGCTCTTGGCTTCAACGTGGATACTGGCGTCATCGGCGTCCTTGAGGATGAATTTCACCTCGTTGGTGCTCGATGGCAATTGTTCCGGGGCCACCGACAGTTCGACCGGCTGGCTGACGATGTCGCCGGCCGCAACCTTGATCTCGCGCCGGCCCTGCAGCTTGAGGTCCGGCAGGCCGGCGGCCTCGAGCAAGTAAGTGTGGTCGCGCTGGTCCTTGTTCATTACCTTCAGGCTGTAGACGTTCTCGATCCGGCCTTCGGCGTTCTCACGGTACAGCACACGGTCCTTGCTGACGTCGAAGCCGACCAGCGAGCGCATGAAGAACGCGGTCACCAGCACCCCGATCATCGCCATCAGCACCACGGCATAGCCGATCAGGCGCGGGCGCAGTTTATGGGTTTTCTGCCCGGACAGGTTGTGCTCGGTGGTGTAGCTGATCAGGCCGCGCGGGTATTCCATCTTGTCCATGATGGCGTCGCAGGCATCGATGCACGCCGCGCAGCCGATGCACTCGATCTGCAGGCCGTCGCGGATGTCGATGCCGGTCGGGCAGACCTGGACACACATGGTGCAATCGATGCAGTCACCCAGGCCCTGGGCCTTGTAGTCGATGCCTTTCTTGCGCGGGCCACGGCTTTCGCCCCGGCGCGGGTCGTAGGAGACGATCAGGGTGTCCTTGTCGAACATCACGCTCTGGAAGCGTGCGTACGGGCACATGTAGATGCACACCTGCTCACGCAGCCAGCCGGCGTTGCCGTAGGTGGCGAGCGTGAAGAAACCGACCCAGAAATACGACCAGCCGTCGGCTTCACCGGTGAAGAACTCGATCACCAGTTCGCGAATCGGCGTGAAGTAGCCGACGAAGGTCATGCCGGTGACGAAACCGATCAACAGCCACAGGCTGTGCTTGCTGAATTTGCGCAGGAACTTGTTGGCGCTCATCGGCGCCTTGTCGAGTTTGATGCGCTGGTTACGATCGCCTTCGGTGATCTTCTCGCACCACATGAAGATCCAGGTCCAGACGCTTTGCGGGCAGGTGTAGCCGCACCAGACCCGGCCGGCGTACACGGTGATGAAGAACAGGCCGAAGGCGGCAATGATCAGCATGCCGGACAGCAGGATGAAATCCTGAGGCCAGAAGGTGGCCCCGAAGATGAAGAACTTGCGCTCAGGCAAATTCCACCACACGGCCTGGTGCCCGCCCCAGTTGAGCCACACCGTGCCGAAATACAACAGGAACAGGAAAGCGCCGCCTGCCATGCGCAAATTGCGAAACAGGCCGGTGAAGGCACGGGTGTAGATTTTCTCCCTGGAGGCATAGAGGTCGACGCTGTTGCCCCCGTTCTTGGCGGGCGGGGTGACATCGTGTACCGGAATCTGATTGCTCATCGTTGCATCCCACGGCAGTGGAAAAATGCCTCGGTCAGTACATGCCGACCGCGGTCAAAAAGAGGTGTTGCAGTGGCGCAATGATACGCCTGTCGCTCTAGCTCAAGGGTGCGACCTTTGGTCGCGTTGGGGAAAAAACCCGAATGGTGTAGCGAATGTAACAAAACATGATGCAGGTCAATTGACTATAGCTCACGGAGGTTGCTGGCCCGCCCGTAGGGTGGGGCAACCCTGAGAGCGCAGCGGCTGTCCGCTGCGCTCGGGCTTCATGGCCTAGGGCAGGTTACCCTTGCCCAGGCTGTCGAGACCACCGCTGCCTTTTTTCCTGTCGGTAGCGGCAAAGCTGCGCCGACGCGGCGTGGTGGCCTCGGGTTGAGGTTTTTCGGTGGGTTCGTGCTCGGTGATGGCAGACTCGACGTGCGCGACGATTTCCTCTTTCACAGGCTCGGAGGGTACCGGGCTGTTACAGGGATTACGGTGTTCTTGATCAGACATGGGATCATTCCTTGTTCAATGATGAAATCTTCCTTGTCCTGGCAAACCGGCTTCCTGCCGGCGGCCAGGTCACTCGACGTTACCCCCGTGCGGTCTGCAAGCCTATCGAATATTGGTTTCAGTTCATGAACGGGGCGCCCATGACAAAACGGCCCCGCCAATTCTCATTGGCGGGGCCGTTCGTTACTGCATCAGGCGAATGCCTTACTGGGCGTCTGCCACCGGAGCCTTCTCGCCATGCGACAGGCTGTAGACGTAAGCGGCCAGCAGGTGAACCTTGTCGTTACCTTGCAGCTGTTCCTGGGCAGGCATCTGGCCCTGGCGGCCGTAACGGATGGTCTGCTGCAGTTGCGCAAAGCTCGAACCGTAGATGAACGCGGCTGGGTGAGTCAGGTTAGGTGCGCCCATCGCTGGGGTACCTTTACCTTCCGGACCGTGGCAAGCCACGCAGTTGGCCGCGAACAACTTGCCGCCGGCAACCGGGTCAGCCTTGGCGCCTTCCGGCAGCTTGCGGCCATCGAGGTTGGTCAGGACGAAAGCGGCAACGTCCGCAACGCCTTGCTCGCCGATCACTTCAGCCCACGCCGGCATCACCGCGTGGCGACCGCCCATGATGGTGGTCTTGATGGTTTCCGCTTCGCCGCCCCAGCGCCAGTCGGCGTCAGTGAGGTTAGGGAAGCCGTAGGCACCCTTGGCGTCGGAGCCATGGCAGACCGAGCAGTTGGAGGCAAACAGGCGGCCGCCCATTTTCAGCGCTTGTGGGTCCTTGGCAACTTCTTCGATCGGCATGGACGCGAATTTGGCGAAGATCGGACCGAACTTGGCGTCCGAACGAGCCATTTCCTTTTCCCACTCGTGAACGCCGGTCCAGCCGGTCTGGCCGTTGGCGAACGCGGTCTGCTTTTCGTTATCGAGGTAGTTGTAGCCTGGCAGCAGGCCTTTCCAGTTGCCCAGGCCCGGGTACAGCACCAGGTAACCCAAGGCGAAGATGATGGTGCCCACGAACAGCATGAACCACCATTTCGGCAGGGGGTTGTCGTACTCCTCGATCCCGTCGAAGGAGTGGCCAACCGTCTCTTCGGTCGCCTCGGTGCGCTGGCCCTTACGGGTCGACAGCAGCAGCCAGGTCAGGGAAAAGATCGTACCGAGACTGAGGACTGTGACATACAGACTCCAGAATGTAGTCATTCTTTGTTACTCCTAGAAGCTTGCTCGACGTGCTTGATGGCTTCGGGATCATCCGCAAAAGGCAGCAAGGTCGCGTCTTCGAACTCCGACTTGCGCTTGGGACTGAACACCCACAACGCCAGACCGATGAAGGCCACCATCACGACAACGGTGCCCAGGCCACGAATCATCCCGATATCCATTTAGATCACCGTTTGCTTTTGATGATGGTGCCCAGGCCTTGCAGATAGGCCACCAGCGCGTCCATTTCGGTTTTGCCCTTCACGGCATCCTTGGCACCGGCGATGTCTTCGTCGGTGTAAGGGACGCCGAGCGCGCGCAAGACTTCCATTTTCTTGGCGGTGTCCTTGCCGTCGAGCTTGTTTTCCACGAGGAACGGGTAGGCCGGCATTTTCGACTCAGGCACCACGTTGCGCGGGTTGTACAAGTGCGCACGCTGCCAGTCATCGGAGTAACGACCGCCGACACGGGCCAGGTCCGGACCGGTACGCTTGGAACCCCACAGGAACGGGTGGTCCCACACGCTCTCGCCGGCGACCGAGTAGTGGCCGTAACGTTCGGTTTCAGCACGGAACGGGCGGATCATCTGCGAGTGGCAGCTGACACAACCGTTGGCGATGTAGACATCCCGGCCTTCCAGTTCAAGGGCAGGGCGGGGCTTCATGCCCTCGACCGGCTTGTTGGTGACATCCTGGAAAAACAGCGGAACGATCTGGGTCAGGCCGCCGACACTGACGGCGATAACCATGAAGAAGGCCAGCAGGCCAATATTCTTCTCGACTGCTTCATGCTTCATCAGTGAGCTCCAACTACAACGATCTGTTCGGCAGCTTTAGCCTCTGCCGGGTGCGAGGCACGTACGGTACGCCATACGTTGTAGGCCATGAACAGCATGCCCGTGGCGAAGAACGCACCGCCCAGGGCGCGAACGATGAAGCCAGGGTGGCTGGCTTGCAGTGCTTCGACGAACGAGTAGGTGAGGGTGCCGTCGTCGTTGATTGCACGCCACATCAGGCCCTGGGTAATGCCGTTGACCCACATCGAGGCGATGTACAGCACGGTACCGATGGTCGCGAGCCAGAAGTGCGTGTTGATCAGGCCGATACTGTGCATCTGCGCGCGACCGAACAGTTTCGGGATCATGTGGTAGATCGCGCCGATCGAGATCATTGCTACCCAGCCGAGTGCGCCGGCGTGTACGTGGCCGATGGTCCAGTCGGTGTAGTGCGACAGCGAGTTGACGGTCTTGATGGCCATCATCGGGCCTTCGAAGGTCGACATGCCGTAGAACGCCAGGGACACCACCAAAAAGCGCAGGATCGGGTCGGTACGCAGCTTATGCCAGGCGCCCGACAGGGTCATCATGCCGTTGATCATGCCACCCCAGCTTGGCGCCAGCAGGATGATCGACATGGCCATGCCCAGCGATTGGGCCCAGTCCGGCAGTGCGGTGTAGTGCAGGTGGTGTGGACCGGCCCAGATGTACAGGGTGATCAGCGCCCAGAAGTGCACGATGGACAGGCGATAGGAGTAGATCGGACGCTCGGCCTGTTTCGGCACGAAGTAGTACATCATCCCCAGGAAACCGGTGGTCAGGAAGAAACCTACGGCGTTGTGGCCGTACCACCACTGGATCATCGCGTCGGTCGCGCCCGAGTAGGCCGAGTAGGACTTGAACAGGCTGACCGGCAGCGACATGTGGTTGACGATGTGCAGCATCGCGGTCACGACGATGAAAGCACCGTAGAACCAGTTGCCCACATAGATGTGCTTGGTCTTGCGCTTGGTGATGGTGCCGAAGAACACCAGGCCGTAGGTAACCCAGACAATGGCCAGCAGAATAGCCAGCGGCCATTCCAGCTCAGCGTATTCCTTGGTGGTGGTGTAACCCAGCGGCAAGGTAACGATGGCGCCGACGATCACCGCTTGCCAACCCCAGAAGGTGAAGGCCGCGAGGCTGTCGGAAATCAGTCGCGTTTGGCAGGTTCGCTGCACGACGTAATAGGAAGTGGCAAACAGTGCACAACCACCGAAGGCGAAAATCACCAGGTTGGTGTGCAACGGGCGCAGGCGTCCAAAGCTCGTCCACGGCAGGCCGAAGTTCAACTCCGGCCAGACCAGTTGCGAGGCGATGAAGACACCGAGCCCCATGCCAAGGATCCCCCAGACCACCGTCATGATGGCGAACTGGCGGACTACCTTATAGTTATAAGCAGTCGGACTGATTGCTGTGCTCATTCTAAGGTTCCACGGTTTGGGTGTTTTATTAGGATTAAAAATCGGCCGCAAGTATGGAGAAAGCAGGGGGTCATTGCAACGCGCCATGACCTGGGTCAATGCGTTCAAATGCTGATTCTGCGGCCTTTCCATGCGCCGCGTAAGGACAAAAATGGCCTCGGACAAAATGTCGCAGTGAACGGAAAAAGCGAGGGGGTTCAGGTCGCTTGTAACAAGGTGTGTTGAAAAGGCCTGGTCGGCGACCGACGGTATTTGGCTCGACAGCCGGTATCTACCAGCGTTTGCGGCCTGTCAGTCAGTCGACGGGGGCGAACACCTCGCGCAAGGATGACCTGGAACCGGCACGGGCCAGTCCGCATCGATCAAGCGTAGACCCGAATGCGGGGATTCGAAAGGAGGACTCGGGAAGGGTGTGACAAAAGGAAGCAGCCTGGAGCTTGAAGCTGCAAGCTTCAAGAGTGATCTCGTCGCTTGCAGCTTCTTGTTTTTACTTTTCGCTTGTTGCTTGGAGCTTGCCGCTCAATGGCTCATTCCCTTTCGAAAGGCTGTACACATAAGCCGCGAGCAGTTGCACTTTATCGTTGCCCAGCAACTCATTCTGCGCCGGCATGTGCCCCTGGCGACCGTGGCGGATGGTCTGTTCGAGCTGGGTCAGGCTGGTGCCATAAATGAACCCGGCCGGGTGCGTCAGGTTCGGCGCGCCCATGGCTGCGGTGCCCTGGCCATTTGCCCCGTGACAGGCGGTACAGGTGGTGCTGAAGGCTTGCTGTCCGGCTTGCAGGTCGGCCTTGTCGTCCGCTGGCAATGGCAGCCCGGCCAGTTCGTGGCGTACATAGGCCGCAACGTTTTTCACCCCTGCTTCGCCGAGGATTTCACCCCAGGCGGGCATCGCCGCCATGCGCCCACCGAGGATGGTGGCCTTGATGGTGTCGGCGTCGCCGCCCCAGCGCCAGTCACTGTCCGCCAGGTTGGGGAAGCCGAACGCGCCCTTGGCATCCGAGCCGTGGCACACCGAGCAATTGGAGGCGAACAGGCGCCCACCCATTTTCAGCGCTTGCGGGTCCTTGGCCACTTCTTCCACGGGCATGGCGGCGAATTTGGCGAAGATCGGGCCGAACCGGGCGTCGGCCCTGTCCATTTCCTTTTCCCACTCGTGCACGCCGGTCCAGCCGTTGGCGTAGCCGGGCAGGATGCCTTTCCAGTTACCCAGGCCGGGATAGAGGATCAGGTAGCCGACGGCAAACACCAGGGTGCCGGCGAACAGCATGAACCACCATTGCGGCAACGGGTTGTCGTACTCCTCGATGCCGTCGAAGCTGTGGCCCATGGTCTGGTCGACGCTGCCCTTGGTTTCGCCCTTGCGGGTGCCGATCAGCAGCCAGGTCAGGCCGATCAGGCTGCCGATGGTCAGTACGCAGATCCACGTACTCCAGAAAGTGGTCATGGCCGGGTGCTCCTTGTGGCGGATTCTTCGGGGGTCTGGGCTTGCGGCTCGTCGGCGAACGGCAGCAGGCGCGCTTCGGCGAATTGCGCGCTGCGCTTGGCGTTGAACACCCACAGCGTCAGGCCGACGAAGGCCACGAACACCACGACGGTGCCCAGGCCGCGGATCATTCCAGTACTCATTTCAACGACCATGACTCACCTCTTGCTCTTGATCGCAGTGCCGAGCACTTGCAGGTAGGCGACCAGCGCGTCCATCTCTGACTTGCCCTTGAGCGACTCGACGCTGCCCGCGATGTCCTCGTCGGTGTAGGGCACGCCGAGGGTGCGCATGGCGCGCAGCTTGGTTTCGGTGTGGCCGCTGTCGACCGCGTTGGCCACCAGCCACGGGTATGCCGGCATCTTCGATTCCGGTACCACGTTGCGCGGGTTGTACAAGTGCGCGCGGTGCCAGTCATCGGAGTAGCGCGCGCCGACCCGCGCCAGGTCCGGGCCCGTGCGTTTCGAGCCCCAGAGGAACGGGTGATCCCAAACGCTTTCACCGGCCACCGAGTAGTGCCCGTAGCGTTCGGTCTCGGCGCGAAACGGGCGGATCATCTGCGAATGGCAACCCACGCAGCCTTCGCGGATATAGATGTCGCGGCCTTCCAGTTGCAGTGCGGTGTAGGGTTTCATGCCTTCCACCGGTTTGTTGGTCACGTCCTGGAAGAACAACGGGACGATCTGGGTCAGGCCGCCAATGCTCACGGCCAACACCATCAGCAGCATCAGCAGGCCGACGTTTTTCTCGATTGTTTCGTGTTTCATCGCGGACTCCTCAGGCCATCTGCGCGGCAGCGACGGCGTCGGCAGGCTGCGAGGCCCGCACGGTGCGCCAGGTGTTGTAGGCCATCAGCAACATGCCACTCAGGAAGATCGCCCCGCCTGCCAGCCGCACGACGAAGCCCGGATGGCTGGCCACCAGGGTTTCGACGAAGGAGTAGGTCAGCGTGCCGTCTTCGTTCACTGCGCGCCACATCAGGCCCTGGGCGATGCCGTTGACCCACATCGAGGCGATGTACAGCACGGTGCCGATGGTGGCGAGCCAGAAGTGCGCGTTGATCAGGCCGATGCTGTGCATCTGCTCGCGGCCGAAGACTTTGGGGATCATGTGGTACAGCGCGCCGATGGAAATCATCGCTACCCAGCCGAGCGCGCCGGCGTGTACGTGGCCGATGGTCCAGTCGGTGTAGTGGGAGAGGGCGTTGACCGTCTTGATCGCCATCATCGGCCCTTCAAAGGTCGACATGCCGTAGAACGCCAGCGATACCACGAGGAAGCGCAGGATCGGATCGCTGCGCAACTTATGCCAGGCCCCGGAGAGCGTCATCATGCCGTTGATCATGCCGCCCCAGCTGGGCGCCAGCAGGATCAGCGACATCACCATGCCCAGCGACTGCGCCCAGTCAGGCAAGGCGGTGTAGTGCAAGTGGTGGGGGCCGGCCCAGATGTACAGGGTGATCAGAGCCCAGAAGTGCACGATCGACAGGCGATAGGAATACACCGGGCGCTCGGCCTGTTTCGGCACGAAGTAATACATCATCCCGAGGAAGCCGGCGGTGAGGAAAAAGCCTACGGCGTTGTGGCCGTACCACCATTGCACCATCGCATCGGTGGCGCCGGAATACAGCGAGTAGGACTTGGTGAAGCTGACGGGCAGTTCCATATTGTTGACGATGTGCAGGATCGCCACGGTGATGATGAACCCGCCGAAGAACCAGTTACCGACATAGATGTGCTTGGTCTTGCGCTGCATCACCGTGCCGAAGAACACCACGGCGTAGGCGACCCAGACGATGGTGATCAGGATGTCGATCGGCCATTCCAGCTCGGCGTATTCCTTGGAGCTGGTGTAGCCCAACGGCAGGCTGATGGCCGCCAGGACAATCACCAACTGCCAGCCCCAGAAGCAGAACGCGGCTATTTTCGGCGCGAATAATTGCGTCTGGCAGGTGCGTTGTACCGAATAGAACGAACTGGCGAACAAAGCGCAGCCACCGAACGCGAAGATCACCGCGTTGGTGTGCAGCGGGCGCAGGCGGCCGAAGCTGGTCCAGGGCAAATTGAAGTTGAGTTCGGGCCAAACCAACTGGGCAGCGAGAAAAACCCCGAGCCCCATGCCGACGATGCCCCACACCACCGTCATAATGGCGAATTGGCGGACCACCTTGTAGTTGTAGGCGGTACTGATAGAAGTGTTCATGGTTCCCCATCCACGGTTCAGCCGCCGGCTGCACAAACGGTGCACCCTGCGCCTGGAGTTATAGGCAGACTAAAAGCGAGGCAAGCATGGACAAACAGCACACGGCCGGTATTGACGGGGATCAATGGGCGCAGTGCGTGCGCGAACAGGGATGGTTGTGGGATGCGGCTTCGGGCAAGGCCTCGGCCACCCTGGTCCTGGCCCACGGCGCTGGAGCGCCAATGGACAGCGACTGGATGAACGACATCACTGCACGCCTTGTGGCACAAGGCGTCAACGTATTGCGCTTTGAGTTTCCGTACATGGCGCAGCGGCGTGTCGACGGTAGCAAGCGCCCGCCCAATCCGATGCCAAGGCTGCTGGAGTGCTGGCGTGAGGTGTATGCCCAGGTGCGACGCCATGTCACTGGGCCGCTGGCCATTGGCGGCAAGTCCATGGGCGGGCGGGTCGCCAGCATGCTCGCCGATGAGTTGGGTGCCGATGCGTTGGTGTGCCTGGGTTATCCGTTTTATGCCGTGGGTAAACCGGAAAAACCGCGGGTGGAGCACCTGGCGGCGTTGAAGACACGCACGTTGATCGTGCAGGGCGAGCGGGATGCATTGGGCAGTCGCGAGGCGGTCGAGGGCTACACGCTGTCACCGAGTATCGAGGTATTCTGGCTGGTGGCGGGGGATCATGATTTGAAGCCGTTGAAGGCTTCGGGGTTTACTCATGAGCAGCATTTGGCGGCTGCGGCGAGTAGGGTGGCTGCGTTTCTGCAGTGATCTATTGCTGCAGTGACGACCTCTTCAAATCAAAAGGTCGTCCAGATCGGGAAAAATGACTTTTCCCATCACCCAAGGCTCAACAATCTCGTAATGCACCGAGCGCAGAAATGAACCCCACTCACTGCGGTTATGGGCGTCCGGGCCAGTGACTGTAAGCAAAAGGTACTCGTCCCGAAAGGCGTCATAGGCATAGATAAGCCAAAAGTCATTGTCAGGGTCATTGACCAATGCTGTGCGGTAATACTGGCGGGCGATTTTCGCCCATCGCGTTTGAATCGCTTGAGTGCTCGCCAAGTGGATGTGATGCATATCGTTCAGGTCGAGTCGTTCGTCCCGTCCGAAAATTGCAGGCAGTTCGCCGCACACTTTGTAGTTGTAAAAGTGTGCGGCGAAGTTCTGCCAGTTGCGTATTTGTTCGAAAAGCGCAGAGATTTTGACGGCTGGCATCCAGGCCTACTTTGTAATAGGTAGCCTGCCAGTGATCACAAATTGATCGAACGCTTTCTGACCATCACGCGCGGCTTGCCGAACATCAAGGAATGTCAGTTCATCGCGGACAGCCTTTTTGTTGGGTTTGTCCTTTTTGGTGGTGGCCATCGGAGCCTCCGAAGGGTGTGTGTTCATACTGACCAGCTTATGTGATTAAATTTTTACCGGCAAACGATAGAGTTCGGCTCCAAGGCGGACAAGTCGGCGGCTTCTGGCAAATTTGTAGGCAGGTGCCTATAGGTGTGTAGTCTGGATATCGTCGCCAGCAGCCCTGACTGGCGACATCAATTTCAGATGGGCAATAAAAAACCCGGAAGCCTTCGCTGTCCGGGTTTCGTTTTGCCTGCATCAATCAGCGGTTAAACCGCTCCACCAGCGAATACTGGGTATTCGCCGTCTTGGTCAGCTCTTCGCTCAGCAATGCCGAGTTCTGCGCCTGTTCCGAGGTCTGGTCCGCCAGTGCCGAAATGTTGCTGATATTGCGGCTGATTTCTTCGGCCACGGCGCTTTGCTCTTCGGTCGCGGCGGCGATCTGGGTGGTCATGTCGGTGATGTTGGCCACCGCTTCGCTGATCCCCACCAGCGCCTGGTCCGCTTCCAGCACTCGGGCCACACCTTCTTCCGCCTGGCGATGCCCGGCTTCCATGGTCTGCACCGCGGTGCCCGCGGTTTGCTGGAGCTTGGCGATCAGGGCGTGGATCTGCCCGGTGGATTCGCTGGTGCGTTGGGCCAGTTGGCGAACTTCGTCGGCCACTACCGCAAAGCCACGCCCCATCTCGCCGGCGCGCGCCGCTTCGATGGCTGCGTTCAGTGCCAACAGGTTGGTCTGGTCGGCGATGCCTTTGATCACATCGACCACGCCGCCGATTTCGTTGCTGTCCTTGGCCAGCTGGGTCACGGTCAGGCCGGTCTCGCCCACCACCACCGACAGGCGCTGAATGGCTTCGCGGGTTTCCCCGGCGATGTCGCGGCCTCGACCGGTCAGGCGGTTGGCCTCCTGGGTGGCGTCGGCGGTGCGCTGTACGTGGCTGGCGACTTCCTGGGTGGTGGCAGCCATCTGGTTGACGGCGGTGGCCACCTGTTCGGTCTCGACGCGCTGGCGTTCCAGGCCGGTGGAGCTGTTGTGCGCCAGAGCGTCGGATTGCTTCGCCTGGTCGGTCAGGTGCTCGGCGGTATCCTGCAGTCGGGTCAGGCAGGTTTTCAGGCGGGCTTCCTGGCTGAGGATCGACATTTCCAGGCGTGCCTGGGCACCGCGGCTGTCGGTGTACATCTGCGCAATCAGCGGGTCGGAGGTGGTCTGCTCAGCCAGGCGCAGCAAGCGCTTGATGCCGCGTTGCTGCCAGCCCAGGCCCAAAAGCCCCAGTGGCACCGAAAGAGCGGCCGCCAGGGCAAAGCCCCACTGCGAGTTCAAGGTCGCACCGATCATGAAGCTTAACTGGCTGACCAGAATGAACGGCAACCAGTCCTGCAGGACCGGCATCCATTTATCCGTAGAAGGAACGGCCGACTTGCCCTGGTTGATGCGTTGGTAGAGCGCTTCGGCGCGGCGAATCTGTTCGGCGGTGGGCTTGACCCGCACCGACTCGTAACCGATCACCTGATTGCCTTCGAAGATCGGCGTCACATAGGCGTTGACCCAATAGTGGTCACCGCTCTTGCAGCGATTCTTGACAATGCCCATCCATGGCAAGCCTTGTTTAAGTGTGCCCCACATGTGCGCGAAGACCGCAGCGGGAACGTCGGGGTGACGCACCAGGTTGTGCGGCGCACGGATCAATTCCTCACGCGAAAACCCGCTGATCTCGACGAAATCGTCGTTGCAGTAGGTGATCATGCCCTTGGCATCCGTGGTGGAAATCAACCGTTGCTGAGCCGGGAATGTCCGTTCGCGTTGTGTAATGGGCTGGTTATTACGCATGGCTTATATAATCCGCAAGGCTTTGACAGGGTGTCGGCCATGCAGCGTCTTTATTGAATTTATTTTTTTGCCGGGCGAAAGGCGTGGATCAAGGCGGGGAATACGACGACGGGTCGCAACGTAACGGTTTGTAAGGGTTTCCCTCGGGGGGCGCTCAGCGTATGATTTTGCGCCCCCGGCGCTGGCGCTTTAGTGGTTCACCCTTGAAGGGGCACTGGAGTCGATGCCGGGCAGAAAAAGTACTCCTAATAATAAATACAGAGTCACTACCCAACGGAATTTAGCAAGTTTCTCAACGTTATGTTGAACCCATGAGGGCGTTCGACACACCCATCACACGAAGTGATGGCGGGACCGTTGAGAATATAAAAAGGTGGATTAAGTCATGCGTAAAAAAGTTGCAATTATTGGGGCTTCGTTCCGTTTTCCCGGCTCCACTTCCGCAACTTTTTGGCAGAACCTGCTGGAAGGGCACGACTTCATCACGCAGGTCGATCCGTCCCGCTGGTCCCGCGATGCGTTCTACCACCCCGACAAGGCCAACCCTGGCACCGCCTACACCCTGGCGGCCGGTACGCTGGGCGACATCTCTACCTTCGATGCCGGCTTCTTCAGCATTTCTCCGCGCGAAGCGGCGATCATGGACCCCCAACAGCGCCTGTTGCTGGAGCTGGGCTGGGAAGTGTTCGAGAACGCCGGGGTAAAACCCTCGAGCGTGCGCGGCAGCAATTGCGGTGTGTACCTGGGCATTGCCAGTACCGACTATGCGTATCGCCTGTCCCATGACCTGTCGCTGGTGGATGCGTCGACGGCCACGGGCAACACCTTCAGCATCGCGGCCAATCGCCTGTCGTACTTTTATGACCTGCACGGCCCGAGCATGGCGGTCGATACCGCGTGTTCCTCGTCGCTGGTGGCGTTCCACCAGGCTTGCCAGGCCATCCAAAGCGGCGATATCGACCAGGCACTGGCCGGCGGTATCAGCCTGCACCTGCACCCGTTCGGCTTCCTGATCTTCTCCAAGGCCTCGATGCTGTCGCGCAAAGGGCGCTGCAACGTCTTCGACGAAGCGGGCGACGGATATGTGCGTTCCGAAGGGGCAGGGCTGTTTTACCTCAAGGATTACGACAAGGCAGTGGCCGATGGCAACCAGATCCTCGCTGTCGTCGCCGGCAGTGCGGTCAATACCGACGGGCGCAAGTCCGGGTTGACCGTGCCCAGCGCCGATGCGCAGGCGGCCTTGATGACCCAGGCCTACGCCAGCGCCGGGATCTCGCCGGCCGACATCGATTACCTGGAAGCCCACGGCACCGGTACACCGGTGGGCGACCCCATCGAAAGCCGGGCCATCGGCCTGGCGCTGGGCCAGGTACGCGGCGCGGACAAGCCGTTGTTGATCGGCTCGGTCAAGAGCAACATCGGTCACCTGGAAGCCGCGTCCGGCGTGGCCGGCTTGATGAAGGCGCTGTACTGCGTCACCGAACGCCAGGTGCCGGCCACCATCGGCATCAAGAACCTCAATCCGCGTATTCCGTTCGCCGACCTCAACCTCAACGTCGCCACCCGCAACCACGCCCTCAAACCGAGCGGCACGCTGGTGGTGGGGGTGAACTCCTTCGGTTTCGGTGGCGCCAACGCCCACGTCATCCTGCAAAGCCACACGCCGGACGTAACACCGCCGGTTGTCCAGGCAGGCCCGGTGCCGCTGATGGTCACGGCCAAGGACAGCGCCGGCTTGGCGGCCATGGCCGAAAGCATCGCCCAGCACCTGGGTGATCACCCGGCAGACGGTCTGTACGACGTCGCTTACCAGGCCATGCTGCGTCGCGACCTGCATCCGCAGCGCGTGGTGGTGTTCGAGGCCGATCAACAGCAAAGCGCCCAGGCGCTGCTGGATTTCGCCCTTGACCCGGCTGTGTCGGCGTTGAGCTCGGTGGTCGAAAGCGGTCGCGCGCTGGATCAGGCCAAGGGCCCGGTGTTCGTGTACTCCGGCAATGGCTCGCAGTGGCAGGGCATGGGCAAGGCGTTGCTCGCCGATGCGGTGTTCCATGCCGCGGTGACGGAAGTCGATTCGCTGTTCCAGCCACTGTCGGGTTACTCGCTGATCAAAGAACTGGCGGGCGAGTACGGCCAGGAGCGTTATCACCTGACCGAACTGGCCCAGCCGGCGCTGTTCGCGCTGCAAGTGGGCGTGACCCGCATGCTGGAAAGCAAAGGCGTGGTACCGCAGGTGGTGATGGGCCACAGCGTTGGCGAAGTGGCGGCCGCCTGGGCATGTGGCGCCCTGAGCCTTAACGACGCGACCCGCGTGATCTACCACCGCAGTCGCTTGCAGGGGCTGACCGCCGGATCCGGGCAGATGTCCGCCGTGGGCCTGTCAGGCAGTGACACCGCCAACCTGCTGCTGGAGCTGGGCCTGGATGACGTGGTCGTCGCCGGCGAAAACAGCTTCAAGGGCGCCACCGTTGCCGGTTCCCTGGCGGGGCTTGAGCGTCTGGAGCAGGCATTGACCGAGCGTCAGGTGTTCGTGCGCCGTCTTGGCCTGGACTACGCCTTCCACTCGCCGGCCATGAACGTCATCGCCGAACAGGTGGTCGAGGCCTTGCGCGATATCGCGCCGCGCGCCAGCCGCATTCCGATGTATTCCACCGTCACCGGTGGCTTGCTCGATGGCGAACGCCTGGACGCCGAGTACTGGTGGCAGAACATCCGTTTCCCGGTGCTGTTCCAGTCCGCCAGCGAGACCCTGTGCGAGCAGGGCTACAACGTCTTCGTCGAAGTCGGTCCGCACCCGATCCTGCGCAGCTATGTCAGCGATGCCCTGGCGGCACGCGAGCAACAGGGTGTGGTGATCGCCACGCTCAAGCGCCACGACGATGCGCCGCCAATGGTCACCCGCGCGGTGGCCAAGGTGCTGATCAGTGGCGTCGATACCGACCTTGCGTGCCTGTTCCCGAGCACCGGCCGCTTCGTGCGCCTGCCCAACTATGCCTGGCAGCGCGAGCGCCACTGGCACGGCGACACCCCGGAGTCGGCGCGCACGCTGTACCACGATCGGGTGCATCCGCTGCTGGGCCATGCGGTGCCCGGCCACGAGCTGACCTGGGACAATCGCCTGGACACGCAACTGTTCCCGTCCCTGGAAGACCACAAGGTCGGCGACGCCGTGCTGTTCCCCGGTGCCGGTTTCACCGAGCTGGTGCTGGCTGCCGCGCAGTGCCACCAGCCGGGTGAATTCGTCGACATCGAAGAGCTGGAAATCCACAGCCCGCTGGTGCTGCACGCCGAGTCGAGCAAGCGCGTGCGGGTGCAGATCGACAGCAGCGATGGCACCGTGTCGATCGTGTCGCGCAGCACCTCCCAGGAAGAACCCTGGGCCCGCCACGTGGTCGCCCGCCTGCCGGGTGAGGCCCGTGGTGTGCTGCTCAACGAGCCGGCGCCCGTGCTGCCGACCCGTGCCGCGGATTTCACCCGCGCTGAACATTTGCAACTGACCACGGCGGTCGGCCTGAATTACGGCCCGGCCTACCAGGCCATCGAAGCCGGCTGGATCGACGGTGACCAGGTGCTGGCGCAACTCAGCCCACCGAGCGTGATTGAGTCGGAGCTGGCGGCCCTGCACCTGCATCCGGCGTTGCTGGACAGCGCGTTCCAGCTGATCACCCAATTGCTCAGCCGCGATCCGAAGGCGCGTAACGGCCTGGCATTCATTCCGGTGAAACTGGGGCGCATCAACTTTGCCGCGGGCAGCCTGACACCGAGCCTGGCCAAGGTGCGCCTGGTGCGTCGCTCGGAGCATTCGCTGCTGGCGGATTTCACCCTGTTCGACGCCCAGGGCCGCGCCGTGGTGTGCATCAAGGACGCGCGTTTCCGTGCGGTCAAGCTGCACAAGGATCGCAGCGGCGACCTGAAGCTGGTGGATTTCGCCGGTATCGCCAAACCCTATCCATTGGCCGCCCGCGCGCAATCGCAACCGGGTGCGCCCTTGCACAGCGCCCTGGCGCAAAGCCTGGCGTCGGTGAGCGATGAACCGACCCTGGTGCGTTACAGCCAGGAAGTCGATCCACTGCTCGACAGCCTGTGCGGCAGTTTCGTGCTGGAGGCCATCGCGTCCCTCGGCGGCCAGCTCAGCGCGGCGCAACGGGCGACCTGGCAGGCTGACGCGCAAGGCTTCTCGGGCTATCTGGATCATCTGCTGCAGCAGGCGCTGGACGACGGCAGCCTGGTTGCCAACGGCGATAACTGGCAGCTGGTCGATCAGGGCGAGCAGCCCAGCGCCCAGGACATCTGGCAGGAACTGTTCCGCAGTTATCCCGAGCATTTCCAGATCATTCACTCGGTGGGCCGCATCGGTATCCACCTGCTGGACCTGGTCAGCGGCGCGCTGCAGATCGAAACACTGCTGCCCCGTGAAACCTCGCCCGCGCAACTGGCCCGTCAGGTGCTGGGCGCCAGCGGCTATCACGCCGTGCTGGACGCGATCAAACACCACATCGAACAACGCCTGGCCGTGCTCCCGGCGGGCCAGCGCCTGCGCATCCTCGAGCTCGGCTTCGGCGGTTCGCCTTTCGCCGCGCAACTCTGTGCGCAACTGGACTTCGACCGAGTCGACTACCAGTACAGCGCCGATGACCTGGACCCGGCCAGCCTGCTGCAAGCCGACTTCCCGGACCTGCGCTTGCTCAGCCTGGACGATGCCGCGCAACAGCCGACCGTACCGGCCGCGGGCTTCGACCTGGTGCTGGTGGCCTCCGACCTGGCGCCGCTGCAGGCCATCAGCGCAGGACTGACCCATGGCGCGGCGCGCTTGTCGGCCGGTGGCCAGCTGATGTTGTTGGCGCAGCACCCGGCCCGTTGGGCAGATTTCGTCTTCGGCGCGCAACCTTCGTGGTGGCTGTCCGGGCAGGGGCAGGGCAGCTTGTCGGTGCAACAGCGCCCGGGCTTCTGGCAACAGGAACTGCGTCGTCACGGCCTGAGCGTCGGCGAGACGCTGGAATTGTGCCCGGGCATGTCCAGCGGCAGCTACCTGTTGGTGGGCGCGGCCGCAGCGGCGGCAGCATTCGAGCCGCAACCACTGCCGGCCCAGCGCTGGTTGCTGGTGGCCGATGAGCAGGGCGCGGAACACGCCTTCGCCCAGCAATTGGCCACCGCCCTGCGCGAGCAAGGGCAAAG
Source organism: Pseudomonas sp. V98_8 (assembly GCF_029967975.1). Classification (NCBI taxonomy): domain Bacteria; kingdom Pseudomonadati; phylum Pseudomonadota; class Gammaproteobacteria; order Pseudomonadales; family Pseudomonadaceae; genus Pseudomonas; species Pseudomonas sp. V98_8. The sequence continues at coordinate 28,670 of NZ_JASCAE010000028.1, read as the reverse complement.
TATTGACTGGCTGGCGCCGGCGTCGGCCCAGGACCTGGCCGAGCAATTGCGCGCCATGGCGGCGCCCCAGCACGTGCTGTTGCTCAGCGGCCTGTTCAGCAGCCAGGGCCTGGATGACCAGGCGCGGCGCTGCATGTTGGCCGCGGCACTGACCCAGGCCTGCGAGCAGGCGGGCATCAGCCCCGATTGCTGGCTGCTGACCCGAGGTGCGGCGGTGCATTTGCTGCCAGCCGCTGCACAGGTCGCAGGGAGCCTGGCATCCGTTGCCGATGCGGCGTTGTGGGGCTTTGGTCGCACCCTGGCCAACGAAGCCGTGGGGTGCCGCGTGCGTCTGCTGGACCTGGCCGAAGGCGCCGGGGTCGACGCGTTGCTGCTGGCCTTGCTGAATGCCGATGACGAAACCGAACTGGCCATCAGTGCCGAAGGTGATCGTTACGTGGCTCGCCTGCGGGTGCGCCCTGATCAGCTGGATGCCAGCACCCTGCAACAAGCCGCGACCCAGGTCAGCCTCGGTTTCGAACTGCCGGGCCAGTTGCGCAACCTGCGCTGGGAAGCCCACGAGCCGTTGCTGCCGGCGGGTGACGAACTGGACATCGAGGTCCAGGCCACCGGCCTCAACTTCCGCGACGTCATGTATGCCCTCGGCCTGTTGTCCGACGAAGCCATCGAGAACGGCTTCTCTGGCCCGACCCTGGGTTTTGAATTCGCCGGTGTCGTGCGGGCCAAGGGTGCGCAGGTCGAAGGTGACTTCCAGCCGGGCGACCGGGTGGTCGGCTTTGGTCCATCGAGCTTCGCCAACCGCCTGGTCACCAATGCCAATGCGGTGGCGCGCATCCCCGAGGGCATGTCCTTCGAGGCGGCCGCGACCATCCCGAGCACCTTCTTCACCGTGTACTACGCGCTGCACCACCTGGCGCGCCTGGAACCGGGCGAGAAAATCCTCATCCACGGTGCCGCCGGTGGTGTCGGCATCGCCGCGATCCAGATCGCCAAATGGTGCGGGGCCGAGATCTACGCCACCGCCGGCAGCGACGAAAAACGCGACTTCCTGCGCTTGCTCGGGGTCGAGCACGTGTTCGATTCGCGCTCGCTGGCGTTTGCCGACGAGATCCTGGCGATCACCGCCGGCCGTGGCGTTGATGTAGTGCTCAATTCCCTGGCGGGCGAGGCGATCAACCGCAACCTGCAAGTGCTCAAGCCATTCGGGCGCTTCCTCGAACTGGGCAAGCGCGACTTCTACCAGAACACCAAGATCGGCCTGCGGCCGTTCCGCAACAACATCAGCTACTTCGGCATCGACGCCGACCAACTGATGAGCGAGCGCCCGGACCTGACCCGCCGCCTGTTCGGCGACATGATGCAGCTGTTCCGCGACGGCATCCTCAGTCCGTTGCCGTACCGTGAATTCGACGCCAACGATGTGGTCGAGTCGTTCCGCTACATGCAGCAGGCGCGGCAGATCGGCAAGATCGTCGTCACCTACCGCACGCCGATCCAACAGGTGTTCCGTGCGCCGCAGGCACAGGCACCGGCCTTGAAACTCGCCGCCGACGGCACCTACCTGGTGACCGGCGGGCTCAGCGGTTTTGGCCTGCGTACCGCGCAATGGCTGGTCGACAAGGGCGCGCGGCACCTGGCATTGCTCGGCCGTCGCGGCGCGGCCACCGAAGAAGCACAACCGGCGCTGGCGGCTTGGCGTGAGCAGGGCATCGACGTCCAGGCGCTGGCTTGCGACATCACCGACAGTGCCCAGTTGCGCAGCGTGTTGGCCAGCATTCAATCCGGCGGAGCACCACTGCGTGGCGTGGTGCATGCGGCCACCGTGTTCGAAGACGGGCTGATCCGCAACCTGACCCAGGCGCAATTGCAACGGGTGCTCGAACCCAAGGCCAAGGGCGCGCAATACCTGCACGAACTGACCGCGCACCTGGCGCTGGACTTCTTCGTGCTGTTCTCCTCGGCGACCACGTTGTTCGGCAACCCGGGGCAGGCCAACTACGTGGCGGCCAACCACTGGCTCGAAGCCCTGGCCCGTCATCGCCTGCTGCAAGGCTTGCCGGCCACGGCGGTGCTGTGGGGGGCGATTGACGATGCCGGGTTCCTGGCGCGCAACCAGGACATCAAGGACGCCCTGCAAAGTCGCATGGGCGGCGCGGCCCTGCAGTCGCAAGCGGCCCTCGACACCCTCGAACGCTTGCTGCTGCAAAAGCGCTCCGGATTGGGTGTGCTGGAGCTCGACTGGAAAGCCCTGTCGCGCTTCCTGCCGGCGGCGGGTTCGCCGAAGTTCAGTGAACTGGCGCGGCTGCACAGTGGCGAGCAAGAGGAAGAGAGCAATGTCGATGACATCCAGCGCCTGTTGCTGGAGATGAACGACCAGGAACTCACCGAACTGTTCGCCGAAATGCTCAAGCAGGAAATCAGCGAGATCCTGCGCATGCCCACCAGCAAGCTCGACAGCAGCCGACCGCTGCAGGAACTGGGGCTCGACTCGTTGATGAGTGTGGAGCTGGTGGTGGCGGTGGAGGAGCGCTTCGGCATTCGCTTGCCAGTGATGGAGCTGAGCGAAACCTCCAGCATCGCCAAATTGACCGTGCGCATTCTTGAACTGCTGCGCGGCAGCCAGGATGCCGAGGCCGCGCCCGTTGCCGAAGACAACCTGCAGGCGCTGACCCTGGCTCGCCACGGCGCCGAATTGTCCGAAGCCGAGCTGGCCCAGGTCCGCCAGGGCGCGCGCGACCCTGAATCTCAACTATCCCGTTTGATCAATTGACTATGACCTCAAAAAGTTCACCAGGGCTTGGCGCTTCGATGAAAGACAAGCTGATCCAGCAAGCCCTGGAACGGCGCCTGCGGCAAACCGGCGACGGCGCGCCGCCGGCCTCGCTGGCGGACGTGAGTCGCCATGCGCGGGCGGTGCCGGAGCAGTTCTACCGCTTCGATCAGCATCCCGGTTATCAACAACTGCGGATCATGCATGACGGCGCGGCGCGCTTTGGCCTGGCCAATCCGTTCTTCAAGTTGCATGAAAGCCTGGCGGGCGCCGAAACGACGATCCAGGGACAGCGCTTCGTCAACTTCGCCAGCTACAACTACCTGGGTTACTCCGGCCATCCGGTGGTCGCCGAGGCGGCCAAGGCGGCCATCGATCACTACGGCACCTCGGTGTCGGCCAGCCGCCTGGTGTCCGGCGACCGGCCGATCCATCGCGAGCTGGAAGCCGAACTGGCCCGTTTGTACGAGGTGGATGACGCCGTGACCTTCGTCAGTGGGCATGCCACCAACGTCACCACCATCGGCTACCTGTTCGGCCCGCGGGACCTGGTGATCCACGACGAACTTATCCACAACAGTGTGCTGCAAGGCATCCAGTTGTCCGGAGCGCGACGCTTGAGCTTCGCTCACAACGACGTCGAAGCCCTCGATCGTCTGCTGGGCGATCAGCGCCAGCATTTCGAGCGGGTGCTGGTGGTGCTCGAAGGCATCTACAGCATGGATGGCGACTACCCGGACCTGCCGCGTTTCGTCGAGCTGAAGAACAGGCACAAGGTGTTCCTGATGGTCGATGAGGCCCACTCGCTGGGGGTCATGGGGGCCAATGGCAAGGGCATTCGCGAGCACTTCGGCCTGGCGGGCAAAGACGTCGACATCTGGATGGGCACCCTGAGCAAGACCCTGGCCAGCTGCGGCGGCTACATTGCCGGCGAGTCGGCCCTGGTCGAGCACCTGAAGTTCATGGCGCCGGGTTTTCTCTACAGCGTTGGCATGCCGGCCTCGGTCGCGGCGGCGGCACTCGCAGCCTTGCGTTGCATGGCCCATGACGCCGAGCGCGTGGCAACCTTGCAGGCCCGCGGCCAACAGTTCCTCGCCCTGGCCCGCGAAGCGGGGCTGGACACCGGCACCAGTACCGGGCTAGCAGTCATTCCGGTGATCACCGGCAGCTCGGTCAAGGCCACCCAATTGTCCAGTGCCCTGGCCAAACGCGGGATCAACGCCCAACCAATCCTCCACCCGGCCGTCCCGGAGAAAGCTGCGCGCGTACGGTTCTTTGTGTCGTGCCTGCACACCCCCGAACAAATCGCCGAAACCGTGGCCATCGTTGCGCAGGAACTGCAGAAGCTATAGCGCTGCACCCTGCGCTCGCGGCTGTACCCGATCTACTGTGGGAGCGAGCCGGCTCGCGAAGGCGTCCTGGCAGCCGACCTGATTGCAGACTTGTCCGCGATCCCTGTAGGAGCGAGCATGCTCGCGATGAACCAGAGAACACCGCGGGCTACCAGGTACCCCGCGTCATCGTTGACGACCATCGTCGGAACGCCGCCCGGAGCATGCTCGCTCCTACAGGTCCCGCCGCACTCCGATCGAGGGGGCAAGAAGATCAAAAGGCAAAGCGAGGCGGCCCGATCGGGAGCCGTACGCACTTCCCTCTGTAGGAGCCGGCTTGCTGGCGAAGGCGGCCTTATAGCCGACCAGCCAGTCACGGCTATGCCCAATCCAATGTAGGAGCGAGCATGCTCGCGATGAACCAGAGAACACCGCGGGCTACCAGGCACCCCGCGTCATCGTTGACGACCATCGCGACGGTGCGACGATTCGACATGCTCGCTCCTACAGTGCTCGCCGCGTACGAACATCCCCTTGAGGTACCGCCGAATCTGTCGATAACGTGCGCAGCTCTCGAGCAATCCGGCTTTGGGGCGGGCGTTGTGTGCCTGGGCCTGTTGCGGGCTGCAAGGCAGACCACGTATCTGCGCCAGCGGTTGTTCACCCCCGCACGGCAAATGCAACACACCCGGGCGGATCCGCCACATTGTCACACCATGGGCCTCGGCACGGGCTTGCAGCTCACCCGATTCACAGGCATGCCACACCAACAGCTTCCCCGTTTCGCGAGCCACGGTCGGGATCAATCCGGCGTTGTCGCGGGCGAAGGTCAAGCGACCCCAGCGGCTATTCAATAATCTACGCAACGCCGACCGCTCGCGCCGAGGCACGCCAACCACCGTCACGCTACCGGCAAACAGACTGTCCTGCTGCTTCTGCCGCGCCAGTTGCCGGGCCACGGTCATCACGTCGCAGCGCTGGTCGGTCAGGGGGTCGACGTAACGGCAATAGCGGATATACGCCGCCGCCACCAACTGCTCCAGGGTCGGGCGTGCCTGGCGACGGGGGATGGCCAGGCGGTCATCGGTCAAGCCCCAGCCGGCATAGAACGGCAGTCCGAAACAGGTCACCGGGATGCCCTGGATCAACGCCTCAAGCCCGGCCTGGCTAGTGCCCACATACACCCGTTGGGCCCGGCGCGCCAGGGAAGCCCAGGACACATGACGACTCTCCAGTACCAAGCCGCGTTCGCGCGCGGCATCGAGCAGGCAGCTTTTCTTGTGACCGTTGACGCAGTCCGGGTGAATCCGCACCCGCACATCCGCCTCGGGATTTTCCGCCAGCGCCGCGTCGAGCATGCGAATAAAGTCCGCTTCACACAGCCCGCCACCGGGAATCGAAAAGTCGCCATAGGTCTGGTCCACCACCAGTACCAACGGCCGCTCACGCCCTAGCGGATCGTCATCGCTCAAGTCCGGCGCATTGTTGTATTTGCCGATGCCGCTGCTGCGCATCAGCGCAATCAACTCCCGCGCGGTGGCCAAATCTGCCTCGCTCAAGGTGTGCGGCACCTGCAGGATGTTTTCCAGCAGCGACGGCCGATCGGCCAGGTAGTGAATGCCGATCGGATCGACCACCATCGACATCGGCGTATCGCCTTCCACCCCCAGCGACGAAGAACGCAAGAAGCCGTCCTCCAGCGCCACATAGGGAATCCCCCAACGCTTGCACAGCACCCGGGCGTGGTCCGACGAGCTTTTGTAGCCGATCCCGGAAATCGCCTTCAACCCCGCCGGCCGCTGTCGACCGCGTCGCCACAGCCATTGCGGCGTTCCTTCAGGGTCGAGAAACTCGCCCAGGTGAAAGACTTTCCACATCACCCATTGCGACATGATCCCCACCCAGCCGGGACCTTCAACCAGGGACTCAAGGGCGACGGGTCGATTCATTTCGGGGGCACTCGTGAAAGGGGCGACAACGTGCGACGCAGATTGATGACAGTGGGAATCGGCACCAGGCGGCTGAGCCAGCTCATGGTGCGTATCGACACAAAGCCGTGGTGGGCATAGAACGCCCGGGCGGCGAGGTTTTTCGCTTGCACTTCCAGCTCGACTTTTGCCTGTCCGCAGCCCAAGGCCTGCTCGCACACAGCCTGCAGCAAGGCACTGGCGACGCCCTGGCGGCGGGCGACTTTACGCACGCGCAAGCCATACAGGTAAAACCCGTAGTACCACTCGCGACACTCGCTGATCATGAACAACCCGTAGCGCAGCGAGCCCCCCAGCCAGCCGAACTCACGCACGAACGGCGCGGGGCCAGGTGAAAAAGGACCGCGTCGATGGTGTTTGAACGCCGCGTAACCGATAGCGCCTTCACTGCGATAGGCAATCAACACCCGATCCCAATTGATCCCGTCCGCCAACAGGCGATGACGACATTCTTCATCGCCAAGGATGAACGCCAGCGAGCCGCGCCCCGAGGTGATCCAGCGTGCAATCGCAGGCTCGCGCTGCGAAAGGCTGGAAGCCAGGACGATCTGCACGGGTTCACGCTGCATCGCCTACCGACGCCAGGTGATCGATAAACGTCTTGGCCAAATGCTCGACCCCCATTTCCATGGGAGCAATGGCGCTACGCTCGCGATTGGACCAGATGAAATACTCGGTATCGCCATCCGGCTCACCCAGGGCGCCATACACGTCGGGCAGGATCGGCACATGGTCACCGAAGAAACACAGCCCGGCCGGCGTATCGCGGGCCAGCAAGTGCTCGCGCAACTGGCCAAGCATGCGGTCGGCATTAGCCAGGTGGCGCACATACGGCGCCAGGTCGCGCAGGCCTTCAGCCAGGGGACGGTCGAACCACTGCGCAAGATCGGTCGCCTCGACGTTTTCCAGGTGCAACGGCCCATGGTTCTCCATGGTGATGGCATGGATGTACAACGGCTGCGTGCGACCCGGCGCATCGAGCAATTCGCGGATCTTGTCGGCCACCGCGCAGTCACCGATAAACGGACCGGCCTTCTGCTGCTCGGTGAAACTGCGCACGTCGATGAACTCGTCGAAGCCCAGCGCCGGCAGCACCTTGTCGCGACCATAGAAACTGCCCACATAAGGGTGCACGCACACCGTGCGATACCCTCGGCGCTTGAGTTCCAGGGCGACACTGGCAACCCCCTGGCGCGCCAGGTGGCGATAGGGATTGAAGCGATGGACGCCGAGCTGGTCGACCTTGATCCCGGTCAGGAAGGCGAACTCGGTCCGCACCGTATTCGCACCCCAGGCCGCCACTTGCAAACGGCCCTGGGCCAGCGCTTCACCCCGCAAGGTATCGAACTGTTCGAGGACCTGCCCACGCACGCCGGGCCAAAGCCTGCGCGCATCGAAAAACGATTCGCTCTGCACCGACACCAGGTCCGCCAGGGTGGCATCGGCCATCGGCAGTGCCTCCTCGCCAAGGAACGGCGAGTTCAAAGATGCCAGTGCCACCGGACGCCGAGCGGCAAAAAAGTACGTCCACAAACTGGCCGCCAAGCCCCAACGACCCAGGTCCAGGCCAGCGTCGAAGGTGGGCTTCAGGGGCTTGAAGCCACCCAGCCAGAGCAGCGCCAAACCCCCGAGCAAGGTGCCCGTTGCCTCGGCGTGGGCATTGGCGCCGACCGGCTCGAAATACAGCCCACAGCCCAGGTAGACCACAAACAGCAACGCCAGGCCAATCGCCTTGCCGATGCCGAAAAACGGCAGGTACAGGCGCGGAAAACGCACCGCATCGCTGAAGTATTCGAAGTCGGCGCACACGAAGGGCTCGCGCAGCGAATGATATTTGGCGTTGCTTACCAACACGATCAACAGCCACAGGGCCAACACGTTCACCGCGCTGAACCAGGCGCGGCCGGTGATCAGGTACAGCAAGCCGACGGCGAACGCCCAGGCACCGGCGTGCAACGCCCAGGCGCGCAGCGGGCGACGCCAGCCGGGGCAGGGCACCAACAGTCTTTCGAACCCGCACGACAACAGAAAACCGAGCACAACCACCCAGCCAAACGCACTACTCAACACATCAGGCACCGTAATCCAGCCACCGCAAAATGATCGACGACAGCCGTGGCGGAATGACTCCCAAAGCCCAGCATCCAAGGTTCAGCGGGAACGGAAAACTGATCCGCGCCTGGTTCGCCGCCAGGCCGCTGCGAATCCTGCGCGCGGCTTTGTCCGGTGCCCAGAGCAAGGGCTTGGGGCCGGGCATCTCAAAGCACATCTTCGATTCGACGTAGCCAGGCATGATCACGTTGATCTTCACCCCGTCCACCGCCACCAGGTCGCGCATGGCTTCGCCGTAGGCCTTGATCGCCGCCTTGCTCGCGCTGTAGCTCGGCGTGGCGGGCAACCCACGCCAGCCGGCCAGCGAACTGAACAGGGCGATCTGCCCGGACTTGCGCGCGCGCATGAACGGCAATGCGGCCTGCACCGTGGCCAGGGCCGCCAGCACATTGATCTCGATCAGCGCCTGGGACAGCGCCCAGACTTCGCCCTCGCCATTGTCGCCTGCAGAGGTGTTGACCCCGGCGCCGACGATGATCAGGTCCGGCGCCTCGCTCTCGCTGATCTCACTGATCCAGCGGCGCAAGGCTTCCAGGTCCTGGACGTCGAGCGGCTGCAGCAACACCCGCGCACCGAGGGCGCGGCATTGCGCGGCCATTTCTTCCAGGCGATCCAGGCGCCGGCCTTGCAGGATCAGGGTCACCCCAGGCGCCGCATACGCAGGCGCCAGGGCACCACCGATGCCGCCAGTGGCGCCGGTGATGAGAATGCAGCGTGGAGACTTGTGCAGCGTCATAGGTACTGTTCGATCTTCGAGGTTTTCGCCATCAAAACTTCCAGGGAATTGTTCACCGCCATGTCGATGCCACAGCGGGTATAGAAGCCGCCGTTGACCTGCGTGGTGTGAATGACCGTGCTGCGAAAGCGTTGAAACAGCGTGGAGTCAGGGGGTTCCGGATGGTCCCAGAACGCATCGAGGCCGCCCTGGTGGGTCAGCCCCTTGAGGTTGTAGATCGGGTCACTGAGGGCGATGGTCGGCACGTTGTGCATCAGCGACGAACCGCCCACGGTACTGTTGACCGTGACCACGCCGGCCACGTGCGACAACAGCGTCGGCATGTGCCCGCTCTCGAGGAAGTCCACGCGATCTTCGATGCCCAGCTTGTGGGCAATGCGCCGGGTGATGCGCTGATAGTTGACGATACCGGGCGTCAGCGGATGGTTCTTCACCACCAGCCGCGCATCGCTGCCGGCATGGCGGGCGAACGAGCCCATCACGTGCTTGAGCACATCCTTCATGTGGCGGAACGGCGAGTGATCGCGGATCTGCGCATCGCTGTCTAACTGCAAGGGCAGCAGGAAAGTGCGGTAGCGATTGCGCGCCACCTCGCTGATCACCTCGGAATCGCGACCCTTGGCACTCAACAGCCGAATGCCCTGGCGAATGTAGCCCGCATACTCCACCGCCGCGTTGAACGGCGCGTGGGTCTTGTAATGGGGAAACACCACTTTGTTCAGCGCGCCACCGACGTGATACATCACATCGTGCAGGGCTCTGGAAGCAAACGACAGGCGAAACTCGTTGCCGTTGTGATAACGCGGAATGTACTTGCCCACCTCGCGATACCACTCCGGATCCCGGGGCAGCAGCGAGTGATTGTTCACACCGTTGCGCTCAAGGGTGATCCAGTACGGCCGGAAGTAACCTTCCTCGAATACGTGCACACGAATCCCCAGCGACTTGGCCAGCGTCACCGCCGGTTGATGCACCGGCCGGCAATCGCCGAACAGCACCACGTCGGTGATGTGCTCCGTCTTGAAGCAGTGGCTGTAGAAATCCGCCAACTGCTCGGGTCGCGCCGAGTAATACACCCGCGCACCGCTGCCATACAGGGTATCGCCCATGTTGAAACTGACGGACTTGACCTGCTGTCCCTCGTTTCGAAGGGCTTGCGCCAGGCGCGCGAAAAACGGCGAACTGACGCCCTGCAAGAACAGGAACGAGTTGCGCGGCTTCACCGGCACCGGTCGCAGGGAGCGCTGCTTGGGAATCAGGATTGCCTGAGGCGTGGTTTCAAAACCGTAAGGAGCAAACGCCGAATCATCTCTCGCCATGTTGGAGTTCTTCCTTGCGTTGGTACTTCATCCCAGTTCTGGATCTCGATAAGCGTGCGTTCAGGAGTGGTAAATTTTCGGGTGATGCGGCTGACATAAGTCGGGTAGCGGATCAGCGTCGCCGCTACTAGCTCGTCCAGGCTCAGGCGCCGGGTGCGCCGCGCCTGGACGTCCGGGCTCAGGTCGCGATCCTCGGTCAATCCCCAGCCGGCATAGAACGGCTGGCCATACGTGGTCACCGGCACGCCGCGCAACAAAGCTTCGAAGCCCGATTGCGAAGTCAGCACATGGACCTCGTCGACCTCGGACAACAGCGAGTGGAAAGGCACATCGCCCACCACCTGGTTGCACCAGTCGCTGGTGCGTTCTTCGTCTACGCCGGCCTCGCGTGTGCCGGCCAGTACTTCGGGGTGCGGCTTGTACAACAGCCACGCCATCGGATGACGCTCGCGCACCGCCTTGAGCAAATCCAGGTTGCGGCGGATCCGGTGCGCGCCATAACGAATCGACGCATCGGACTCCACCTGGCCCGGCACCAGAATGACCCGCTCGACACCGGCCGGGCGTTTCCACGGCGTACCAGGCAGGTTGTACTTGGTCACGCCGGCCGCGCAAATCGCTTCCCGCAAGGCCGACGCCCGCTGCAACAAGCCCGGTGCACAAGGCTCGTTTTGCAATATGTGTTCCAGACGCGAAGGGCGGGTGGCGTCGTAGTAGATGCCCAGGTCGTCGAACACCCAGGACAGGGGGCGGGTTTTCTTAGCGCCCAGGCCGACGGAGCGCAGGAAGCCGTCTTCGACGCGGCCGAGGTGGAGACCCGATTTTCCGGACAGAGGCGTATCGTGCTGGCAACCCCAGGTGATCACCGGAGCAGCCGCGCGACGACGGGAGAAGCGCCCGAGAAACCGGATGGACGAACCGTTGAAAAAGTCCTGCACCAACGGCTGCTTCCACTTGCTGAAGCCAACCATGTGCAAACTGTGGGGCAATCGACTGCGCATCCGTCGCTGCAAACCCAACCACGCCAGCACCGTCTCGGCCTGGCACGGCGCGCCCGTTTCCGGGTCGACATAGCGCGGGTATTCCACCAGCGCGGCATGCAGCAACTGCTCAAGACTGACCGGCTGACGTCGCTCAGGCGCCGGCAGCGCATCAACGGTCAAACCCCAGCCGGCATAGAACGGCATGCCAAAAGTGTGCACCGGCACGTTCCACAACAGGGCATCGAAGCCCAGTTGCGAAGTCATGACGTACACCGCCTGAACGGCCGACAGCAGCTCCGCCGGGTGCACGTTGTTGCTGATCAGATGCACCCGAGGATGCTTGCGCAGCGTCGCCAGATCAAAGTGCCCCTGCTTGCGCCCGGCCACCACATCCGGGTGAACCTTGACCACCACCGTACACTGCGGGTGACGGGCCAGCGCGACCTCGAGCATGTGCTCGAAATCAGTCGCGCTGGCACCTTGCAGCGAAGCATCGCCCCGCGTCTGATCAGCGACCAGCACGCAAGGCTGCGGCAACACACAGGTTTCGATCCGCGCGCCGTTGTACTTCGAAACGCGTTCCTCGCACCAGCTCGCTTGCAATGCGCGGGCACGATCGGACTGCGCCAGCGTCAGCGGCAGCGCAATCAATTGTTCCAGGCGAGAAGGGGCGGTAGCGTCGTAATAGATGCCCAACGGGTCGACGATCAGCGACAACGGCGGGTCCTCAGCACCCAGGCCCACCGAGCGCAAAAAACCGTCTTCGACCGTGATCAGCGGCAACCCGGCAGCATCGGCTGCTTCCTTGGCACGTAACGCACTGGGCTTGCGCCCCCACGCCAACACATCATCGGCCCGGGCAATGTCGCCCACCGTTCCACACAGCAGCCGATACTCAGGCAACAGTGCGGGGAGGGTAGGGATTTGTTGCGCACCTTTAGACAGAATCAGCAAAGAGCGACGCGGTGGAGCAGCATTGTCCATAAAAAACAGCGGATATCCATATCGGGCGCAATCATCACTCAGGCGCGCATCAGTGCGCGTGCCTGGAGGAAATGCTCAATGAAATTTGGCGCGAATGATAATACAAACGTATGGTAGCCATTCATAAAAGTAGGAAAAATCTGACGTTTTTTTCACATAATTCGACATTTCCCACCCTACCTTCAGCCCCCCGCTATTCAACGGCCCGATGAGCGGCATCCGGATCCTTCACGGGGCGATTGACAACCAAAAAAACCAACCGCCGACCCTGTAGGAGCTGGCTTGCCAGCGAAGACGCCGTCATGTCCGATACCGGAGCTCTCGTGTCCGCGCCAAATGACGCGATGACGCGGTTCAAGACAGAAGGCCGGTTCAAGGTAACCACTCGGTGCATCAAGGGCGGGTCCAATGGGCGGACGGGTCGGCTGAAGCGGAGGGCGACGGCTTCGGCGTGCTAGCGTGATCACGCTGTCGAGGCCTTGCCGCTGGCTGTATGCAAGGCGTACGTGCGTGGTTTGAATCGACTGGATTTTCGGCCGAGTAATACAGGTCGTCTTCGTCATCTCGTAGGTGGCAGTACCACCCATACAGCGATGCCACGAGGGTGACAACGATCACGGCTATGAGGATGAAGATTAGATAACGCATCGTACTCGGCTGCCTTTAGTGGTGCGAGTGTATGGTTGAGATGCGTCCTTGCTTGTAAGGGAATTTAAGCCACTTGGAGAAACGGCTGTCTGTAGGGTAAAGCCCTAGATGACGGTTTTTTTCCCCTAGGACGTAGGAGCTGGCTTGCCAGCGAAGACGTCCATCCCAGCCAATCCAAACCGCCAGGATTCACTCACCCTGCGAAGAAACATCCCACAAGCCTTTCAGGTTGTCCCTCGGAAGCAGCATCTCTAGCCTTCATCCGCCGCTGCCAAATCAGCGGCCAGGCTTGGAACCCTGGTGTGTAAACGGCTAAACAAATGTCAACATGAGATGGAGCGCCACCATGCCCAAACACTCCCCAAGCACGATGTTTCTCATCGCCCCAGGCATCGACACCGAAACCCTGCTGGTCCATGCCTGTGAATCGCTTAAATCTGCCAGTGTCATGGCCAGTGATTTCGCAACCTTCGTCGACGGCCCGCAGCGCAGCATGCTGCTAGGCATCCAGCAAGTAATCATGCTGGCCGACATGGCGGTGAATCGCGCCCTGGATAATCTCGATCCGCAAGAGTAATCACCCACGCAAAGTCACAGGCACGATGACGCCCTCTAAGCAAACAAGCCCCCCTGTAGGAGCTGGCTTGCCAGCGAGGCGTCCTCACCTCAAACAAAGATCGTGTGTATCGACTCGCCTAACGATCCGAATTCAAAGGCAGCGCCAACAAGTACTCATACTTCTCCTGCAGCAGATCCAGCTTGCCCCGTCGCTGATAGTCAGTAATGGTCTTGGGCCTCAAGAAATGCCACAGCGCGTTCTGCAAGAAAAAGTAATCCACATTGCGTAACGCGCTCTGCTGATCGAATCGCTCATCCAGCGCCTCGACATAAGCGTTCAAGAATTCGCTGCGAACTTTGGCAAATCGTGCCATGTCACCTTGACGGAAGACCGCACTCAAGTAAGCGCCACCATCGAAACCGATCCGGCCGATCTTGACCTCGCTCCAGTCGATCATCTGCAAGCCCTCAGGCGAGACAAAGAAGTTCTTGGCCAGGTAATCCATATGGCAAAAACAACGCTGGGTGTTACGGGCGCGGGACTGGGCACGACGAAGCGCCGGCTGCAAGCGCCGCAAGCGCTCCGCCAAGCCTTGAAAGCGAACATCGTCGGTAGGCAATTCCTTGAGAGAGGGCAGGTAGCGGACAAAATTGAAACGCCAGCGCAGCAGATACCAAGGCCGAAAATAATCCATTTCCCAGAACCGATACTGTCGCCGCCAGTTGGCAAGTTGCAGGTACTGATGGGACAGCTTTTCGATTTCCGCAATGCCCTGGGCAATCTGCGGTGCGATCTTGACCATCCATGGAGAGCGGCCCTTGACGAATCGCGTGAAGATCAGGCTTTCCCGGGGCGTTTCAATCACACCCAGGCAGCCCGGATGTTTGAAATGCATGCTGCCCGCCAACGCTCCACGCTCACGATAGAAGCGCGACTCCAGGCTGGAAATGAACAGTAACTTGCGAATCGACTTTTCCACCACTTCCAGCGTCGCGCCGCTAGGTTGGTGAGTCAGGTGATGATGGCGTACGTAGTCAACGAATGAAGCATTAGACTCAAGGTTCCGGGTCGTGATGCTGTATTCATCCAGTGGGTGGCCGAGCACATGGCTCAAGCGTTTCTCAAGGCTGCCACGGCCCCACCAGAACGCATTGTCGCGGTCAAACATTCCATGTCGCTTTGATTCGATATCCATGATTTCCAACTGTCTACGACCACTCGAAAGCACACCTGAACCCTTATGACCCGGTTCAGACGAGGCGCGATAGTACGGATTCCATCCATTGATTGCCAATTATCTGGCGCGCAATGGCCTGTTATTGGGAAATTTCCTACAGACGGAACTTCATTGACGTTCCATGACCGGTGTTGAGCCGTTACCATACGCGCCTTCAAAATCAAGGAACGATGAGGTCCCCCCATGAATCACCTTCCAATTGCCAAAGAAGCCCTTTGTGCCCAATCGCAAGCCATCAGTCAGCTGGCTGAACGCCTGGATGGCGAATTCCAGCGCGCAGTCGAACTGATCCTCGGTTGTAAAGGTCGCACCGTCGTGTGCGGCATGGGCAAATCCGGCCTGATCGGGCAAAAGATGGTCGCGACCTTCGCCTCCACCGGCACCCCGAGTTTCTTCCTGCATCCGGCTGAAGCCTTCCACGGCGACCTCGGCATGCTCAAGCCGATCGACGTGCTGATCCTGATCAGCTACAGCGGCGAGACTGAAGAGCTGATCAAGCTGATTCCGAGCCTGAAATCCTTCGGCAACAAAATCATCGCCATGACCGGCAACGGAAAGTCGACCCTGGCCAAGCACGCGGATATCTGGCTGGACATCTCCGTCGAGCGAGAAGTGTGCCCAAACAACCTGGCACCGACGACCTCCACCCTGGCTACCATGGCCATGGGCGATGCCCTGGCGGTGGCCCTGATCGAAGCGATTCAATTCAAGCCGATGGACTTCGCCCGTTACCACCCCGGTGGCAGCCTGGGTCGCAAACTGCTGACCCGTGTCAGCGATGTCATGCATTCCCCAGCACCGATCGTCACCCCAGCCACAAGCTTCCACGACTGCCTGCTGGTGATGACCCAGAGCCGCATGGGCCTGACCGTGGTGATGGAAGAGGGCGCTCTGGTAGGTATCGTCACCGACGGCGACCTGCGTCGTGCGCTGCTGGAAAATGAAGGCGTGATTCACACCACCGTCGCCCACTTCATGACCGCCAACCCGCACACCATCAAAGATGATGCGCAGCTGTCCGAAGCGGAAGCCTACATGCTCGATAACAAGATCCGTGCCCTGGCTGTAACCAACAGCGAAAACGCTGTCGTAGGCGTCGTTGAAATCTTCGACTGATACGGCCCACCACCTGGCACTACCAATTCCTATAATCCAGTGCGATCACTGTAGGAGCTGGCTTGCCAGCGAAAGCGCCCGAAAGGGCGCCTTCATTATCAGGCGTGCAAACGCTGCGTCCTGCGTAGATCCAAATGTCGATCTGCACAAACGAAAACGGGGCCGAACATTGGCCCCGTTTCTCTCTGCTATGAACGATTAGACGGCTTACTGCGCCATCTTCGCCATCACCTGCGCATATCCCGCCGCAGTGCCCAGCACCGCATCCTTGCCCTGAGCAAACAGAATACTGTCCGCCACTTCACGGAACGCACCAGTACCTCCCGCTGCATTCAGAACATGGGTAGCAGCTGCTTTCACGTACACCGGCGCATCCGCCACGGCAAACGACAAGGCGCACGCCGCGAAGGCTGGCAAGTCAATGCAGTCATCACCGATGCACGCCGTTTGCGCGGCACTGACACCGGCTTCCGCCATCAACTGGTTACAGGCCGCCTGCTTGTCCTTCACGCCGAATTGGCAAAGGGTAATGCCCAAGTCAGCTACGCGTTTGCGCAGTGTTGCCGAATCACGCCCGGACAACACAGCCACCCGCACACCGTTTTCTTCCAGCAACCGCATGCCCATGCCATCACGCACATGGAAGCGTTTCAGGCATTCGCCAGTGGCGTCGTAATAGATGCCGCCGTCGGTGAGCACGCCATCTACATCGGTGATCACAAGGCGAACGTCGTTGAGGGTGGGCCGTGGGGCAGGGTCCTGACCACTCATCAGCGCCCGCACTTGCTCCAGGCACTCAGGTGTATCTACACCCGGGCCGGTTGGTTCGACCTGGTACGCCCGAATGCAGTAACCCGCGGCCATCAGTCTCAGTTGCTCCAGCTTCTCCGCATGCTCCAGCATCGGCTGTGGCAGGCTGCTGTAGTCGGCCAGGACATCGCGACGGTAGCCGTAGACACCCACATGCTTGAGGTAATGAGCGACTTCGCCGTCCCGTGGGTAAGGGATCGGCGAACGGCTGAAGTACAACGCATTACCGTTATTGGCCAGCACCACTTTCACGGTGTTGGGGTTGCCGGCTTCGTGCGCTTCGATCGGGTGGCACAAAGTGCCGACCTTCACGCTCGCATCAGCGAGCATGCCCGCAGCCAGGGCCTCGATGTCTGCTGGACGCACCAGCGGTTCATCACCTTGCAGGTTGATGTAGATGTCCGCATCGATCTGCACCATGACTTCTGCCAGACGGTCGGTGCCTGATGGGTGATCCGGCGAGGTCATGACGCATTCCCCACCGAACGCCCGCACCGCTTTTGCAACGCGTTCGTCGTCAGTGGCGATCACCACCACATGAGCATTGGCTACTCGCAGGGCGCGTTCGTAAACGTGCTGCACCATTGGCTTGCCGGCAATATCAGCCAGCGGCTTGCCCGGCAGGCGGGTCGAGCCGTAGCGAGCCGGAATGACAATCGCGACCCGTTGTTCTGTACTTGCCATGTTCACAATCCTTGTTTCAACAGATTTGGCTTCAGGCAATGTTCAGTGGCGGGAACGACTTGACCAGATCATCCAGTGCCTTGATCTGCGCCAGGAACGGCTCCAGTTGATCTAGCGGCAGGGCGCTTGGGCCGTCGCACTTGGCTTGATCCGGGTTCGGATGGGCTTCCAGGAACAGACCGGCCAGGCCAACGCCCATGCCGGCACGGGCCAATTCAACGACCTGCTCGCGGCGACCACCCGATGCAGCGCCCGATGGATCACGTTGTTGCAGGGCATGAGTCACGTCGAAAATGATCGGCAGGTTCGCGCATGTGCGCTTCATAACTCCGAAGCCCAACATGTCCACGACCAGGTTGTCATAACCCAGGCAGGTACCGCGGTCGCACAGGATCAGTCGGTCGTTACCGGCTTCGTTGAACTTGTGCACGATGTTCTGCACTTGCGACGGGCTCAGGAACTGGGGCTTCTTGATGTTCACCGGCTTGCCAGTCTTGGCCAGGGCCATTACCAGGTCAGTCTGGCGGGCCAGGAATGCAGGCAACTGCAGTACGTCGACAACTTCGGCGACAGGTGCGCACTGATAAATTTCGTGGACATCGGTAATCACCGGTACGCCGAATTCAGCTTTTACCGCTTCGAAAATGCGCAGGCCTTCTTCCATGCCTGGGCCACGATAGGAGTGGATGGAGGAACGGTTGGCTTTGTCGAAGCTGGCTTTGAAGACGTAAGGAATGCCCAGTTTCTCGGTTACGCGGACGTACTCGGCGCATGCGGTGAGGGCCAGGTCCAGAGACTCGAGGACATTGATGCCGCCAAAAAGCGTGAATGGAAGCTCATTGGAAACCTGGATTTTGCTATTTACATTAATCATTTGATTGCTCGTTAAAAATATAAGTTTCGCCCACCTTTTTTCGGTGAGCGCGACTGGTAAGCATATTTAGTTAGGCAGTAAGCTTTTGATCAATAAACTCGACTTCTTTGACCCAGTTGTGAGCATATTTTTGCTTCTGGTTTGCCTCACCATTGGCTCCCTTCAACGCGTCCGGCAGCGTGAGGCTAAAGCCAGGTATGTCGCGTTTGTTAATACGGCCGCCAGTCTCTTTCACCATGGAAAGGAACTGAATGCCCCCGCTCGGTGGGGCTCCCAACTCATTGGACAGCTTGCGATAAGTATCGCTAGGAGTAATAGCGATGATCAAATCTGGACGATCCAAGAAGTCTTTAAAGAAATCAAAGGCGGATGGGGATCGATCAAGATGGTTGGTTCCTGTAATGAGAACCGCATCAATCTCATTGATAAGTTTACGATCAACCTCTTCAAATGTCGGACTTTTGATCCAGACAGTTGTTTTTTGGCCTACATCATTCCGACGTTCCAGTGCCGTGTCAAAAGAGTTGAATCGTGCAACCATACCTTTGGTGTTGATCTCTTTGCCTTGCTTAATTCCGCGACTATTAGGTGAGTTGCCTATGACAACATAGTTCGTTTTGTGTTTTTTCAGATAGGCCATGAACTTAGGCTGATCGTTGTTTACTCTATTGAAACAGTCGTTAAGACGACAGATGTACTTTGCTTCATCATTAGGTAGGGTGGCTAGATAGTCTGTTTCAAAGGAAACCAAGTGCGCGAGTCGTAGATATTGTTTCTTCCGAAATGCACTCGGATTACTTTTTAGGCATTCCTTTACTAAATCTAGGGCGTTAGCATAGGCTCCAGCTTCGCAAAGCATCGCCGCTACATCCATTTTTTGAGGGTTTGGAAGTTTTTTTACCAAAATGGACTTGGCGTATGTCACGATGGCTTTCGATACGCCGAAATATACCCATTTAGTTCTGTAATAAAGAAATACCTTCTCGGGGAAGAGCTTTTGGATATTCCAAATTTTCCTAAACTCTTTGTCTAGCTCAGCCCCAAAGCGCTTGTTTTTAAGCGCGCTAACGAACAAATTTTTGGTCGCGTTTCGGCGAACAAGCGGGATCTTGAAAAAAAGTTGCGTAGCGAGGCTGTTCGCAAGTTTTTTATCGTTGGCAAATTTCAATGCTTTTTCGAATATATTCGCTGTCACGCTCTTGGCATTGACTGGTTTGACGTTATTTGGTTTGGCTACGACTTTTTTTGCAGCTTCCAATGCGGGTTTCGTCACCGGTATGACGATACTTGATTCATGCTCCATTTTGCTCTCAATCAACGGGTAAAGTGCTTCAGAAAATTCTTCGCTCAGTCCATTGTCGTATATGTTGGATACGTTCAACTGGCGTCTTGATAGGTAGTCGAGGTAAATAGCTCGCCGAGACTCACTGTAAGTAATATTGTTCATCCACTTACTCGAGAAATCGCCGGCGGAACAATCGATCGCAACACCTTTGTTGGATATCACTCCGTGGCCAAAATGATACACGGCCACGTCATGTTTCAATGCTTCCAAGAGGAAGGTAGAGTTGACTGCGATGACTGCATCAACCTCACTTAAAGTCAGGTCTCCGGAGTCATTGATGTCCAGAGATGTGTTCGGAAGGTCGTTGATGTTATATTCGTTCTTGTCTCTCGGGTGTTTTCTTACAATTAGGTGAATGTTGTTAGGCACTACGTTGCGCACTATTTCAATAAATTCTCGGTGAGAATACTGAAGGGGGAAGGACTCTGCGGCAAGAGTGGTGTCGCCAGGGAGTTGAAGTGCGAGTAGGACTTTATTCTTTTGAAGGGGTTTGCAGATCTCCTCTTCTTGGGGAAGGTCACCGATTAGTGTTTCAAGGGTAACGCGGCAAAGTCTGCTGTTGTTGTTGGCGCCATCGGCGTCGAAATAAATGTGGCCGAATTGTGGGAGCCATCCTAGCTCGCTATATACAAATGGCTTGTTGGTGACGGCGCTAATTGATTGTTTGGCCTTTTGGAAGTGCTCATTGTTCCCGTTAAATACAAATACCATGTCCGGGTCATGTTGCTTAATATCGGCAGCCAGTCGTTGGGGTTCGAAACGCCAATCATATGTATGGTACTTTTCCTGGTCGACTGGGAAGTTTCTATCAAATTTATTGTTGTAGCCTAAAGGCTTGCGGCTTACGTATTGGTAATCTGCAAGTAAATTATGAATGCTGCCCCACATTTGCTCGGAGTGTTCGTTCATTACCGAATAGCCAAACACTTTTAGTGTTGGGGTCTGAAAAAAACGCACAGTTGCATCTGTTTTTATTTGCTGGATGATTTGCGGCAGGCCATGGGTGGGGCGCCGGGTTTGAATACTATTTTCGATCGTGCTGCCATTTAAGAATGCGCGCACACCAGAAACAAACTTATTGTTGTTTTCCGTTATGAAAGACTCAGCCGCTTGTTCGCAGTATTGGCTTTCCGAAATATGTTGAAGGCAGGTGGCTGCAAAACCAATAACGTTTCCAAGTTCAACTGTTGACACGAAATGGCTTGGAAAGCACTCAGGAATTCCACCCACATGCCACGCGACAACATGCGTCCGATGTATGATGGACTCAAAGCACACTAGGCTGAAGCTCTCAAAACGACTGAGTACCGCACATACCTTTGCGCGGCTCAGTAGACGGTCTTTCTCTGTGTTATCAATCCAGCCGTGGAAAGTGATTTGTAGATGGGCGCAAGCCTTTTGGTATTTATTTACTTCAGTGGGGTCGATGCCCACGATAGCTACACGAAGGTCTCTCGGCAGGAGAAACAAAAGATTGTAGAGGTAATCAGCCCCCTTAACTTTATCGAAGCGTCCGATAAATATAATGTCAATGTCTTTCTCGGTGCGAGTGACATCTCCGTTAAAGATTACCGGGTTGGGGAACGTGGCAACATGAAGGCGTTCAGGTAGCCCATATTTTTCTGTGTTGGCGGTGCTGGGTGATGATACAAAGTCCGCGTTTTTAACGGCTGCGACTTCTCGTTGGTATCGCGCTTTATTCAGGGGCGAACCATTAAGCTCCTGCAAATATAGGGAGGGAGCGTGGAGGCGCGCGTGTACCTTGTTAAGTGGTTTTTTCTTACTGAATAGACCCCAGGCATCTGGTATTTCAATTGTGTCATTCGCAGATACAGTTGAAAGAATTTTCTCTTCCAGGGACGAAACATTCAGCCCTTCATTGTTGTCGAGGATCCGAGCCTCAATGCCCTTGGCCGCGAGTAAATCCTTGGCATTGAGGCAGTAGTTTGATATTCCATTATTTTTCGACGAAAAAGGGCTGACGATCCAGTACATTTCAGTAGTCCATTTAATCAAGCTTGTGAAGAAAGAGTGGTGAGCTCTTGAATGCGATGCGTAATTTCAGTAACTTGCTTCTCAAGGACGCTCACAAGATTAGCTGCGTATTGCGGTTCTGCTTTGATTGCCATCGCGCTTTCAAAGTGAAACACTGCCTTGTCAAGGTTTTTGTAGCGCTCCTCGATCATTCCAAGATGATGGTGTGCAGCGGCATATCCCGGGTCCTGCTCCAAAACCAATGTGTATAACTTTGCCGCTTCATCAAATTTGCCAAGTGCTCTTTTGCAGATGGCTAATTGGAATACGGTTTCTCTATTGGCAGAGTTTATCTCCATTGCTTGTCCCAGCAAATTCTCTGCTTCTGCGTATTTTTTTATCCTTGAATAATACATTCCAGTGTAAAGTTTTGCGGTTTCTAAGGTGCTGTCAGTTGGGATTTGGCTGACGAGTTCAGCGCACCGATCATGATTGCGGCGACGGACAGCAACATAAAGCTCGTATACTTTGTCGATATGTAAAAAGTCTTTCTGAAACTGCTCGGATTCTTCGAGCCAACTCTCATGAGGGAAGCCTCTGCCTGTCTCAAAGTCCTGAATGATAGTTTCTAGTGAGAATTCAGTATGAAGGTCTTGAGTTAAAAAGTGATTTTTGTTTTTAAGGAAGTATATTTCGAATCCGCAATCACTTACTAAGCTAATGTTATAAAGATCTATAATGTCGCTGGTGCCAACGACAAAAATGAATTTTGTCTTGGTGTTGTGACGGATAATTTTGTCAATGCTGTAGCGTGCGTCTTCTTGGTTAACAGTTGAGTGTAAAGCGCTGCGGCTAAATGGAAGTCCGAGTTGGAGTTCGCATGAGATGCAAATAACCAAGTCCGCCTCAAGCAACTCCCCGTACAGAGCTGCGCCATACCCGCCCATCGAAGCTCCGATGCAAACTATGCGCTCTATTCCCTCGGATTCGAAAGTTGCTTTTAACTTGCTTACTGTCTCAGCTGTACTTTCGCCAATTCCGGGTATGCCGTGTTGGTACCAGTTGTTATCTTGATCATTCAAGAAAAGTATTAGGCCAGAAAATTTAGCTAAAGCTTTGGTCATCTGGAAGCTGCCTTGGGGCACGCTCATCGCAGAGAATACTAAGTAAGCGGTTTTAGCGCTGTAGTTTTTAGCGATTTTTACGAAGTCGCCCTGCATGTCAGTTGATCCTTGCCTTTTAAACCTGCGATTGCATCCTGATGCCTCCTTCGCGTTTAAGCGAATAAGGCTCAGGTATTATTCAAATTATTGGTAAACGCCAGTGGCTCGACCAAGTAACATGGTCTGAACAATCGGTGAAATGACTTTTTGCCATTCGTATATTGCCGCGTTAGTCACATAAATAGTGTCATCTGGTTTGATCATGATCTGGCGGGCATAAAAAATCGCTGCCGGGTCACGCATGTCCAAACGCAGAACCGTTGGTTTCGAGCTGTCACGATCACTCATTCGGAACACGAACACACCTTCCGGGTTGGCGTTCGCTTCGCGCAGGCCTCCGACGCTACCCAAAGCATCGAGCAGGCTGGTATTTTGGGACGGTAGGTCTTTCAGGCCAGGTTCGCCAACAGCGCCCATGGCAACGAAGCGCTGACGTGCACGGTCCAGCACTATTTCTGAGTTAGGGCGCAGAACTATGTTGTTTCCGGCCAACACATCTTCATAGTTGAACTGTTGAACTTGGCTGCCGGTGCGCACAGTGACGTTGACCAGATGGGGCTCCATTAGTGGGCCGCCAGCCTGGTTGACAGCATCAAGTAGAGTTAGCGGGCCTTGCAGGGTGCTGAAGCGGCCAGGAGATTTGACCGCGCCTGCGACCAGAACCGAGCCTGACAGATCGCCAACCAATTCGACATGGGTCTGCACGTCGGTGGTCACGCCTTTCAGCTGCTTGCGGATCATGTTCTCAACCTGGTTGAGCGTCATGCCTGCAACGAACTGACGGCCAACGTAGGGCAGGGAGATCATTCCCTGGTCGTCGATGCGGGTCTTGAGCTGGGTGCCGCCAGTGGACAGTGGGGCGAACAGCGCTGAGCCTTCCGGTGCGTTGTCGGTGATCAGCACGTTGAGAATGTCACCGGCCATCAGCCGTGCCGAGGGGGCGATCGGCTTGGCAATGCTTGATTGCACTGGACGCTGCGCGCCGCGCATGTAGGGAGCGATGGTGCTGGCGTTGATTTCGACCAGGTTGTACGGCTGGTTTTTGCTTTCGATATCGCCCTTGTACGGGCCTGCGCCCGACAAGGTGCCGCCGCATCCGGCCAGGCCCAGAGTTGCCAGGGTCAATGCTGCCAATGTCAGGTTGAACTTGTGGGAGACTACAAGGGATTTAATCACGGTGATCCTCGATCGAAGCCAGGATGAAGCGGGTTATGCCGTACAGCATGAGCAGGGCAAGCAAGATGGTTGCCAAGTTGTAAAGGCGCTCTGGGTACAGGGCTAGTTGTGGGCTGTTCGGGCTCACCACGGTGACCAGCGTGCGGATTTTCTTGCTTGCCTCGATACGAGCATTGTCGAGGGCGGCGACTGCAGTCTTGTAGCTTTCTTCAGCGATCCCGGCGTCCAGGGTCAGCTGCTGGAAGCGCGAGGCGACAACGTTCAACTGAGAGCCGTCGGGCGACGAGACCAGCAGGCGTTTTTCCTTGGCCAGTTGCTGGGTGATGGCGTTAACTTTCTGCTTCTGCTGTTTGACCTGCGGCGAGTCAGGTAGCAGCTTGTAAAGCATTTCGGTGAGTACAGCCTGCTCTTTTGTGTACTGGCTTTCGAGGTCAGCAATGATGGTAGCGCGGCTTTGGGCGGTGTTGCCGCCATCCAGGACCTTGTTGTCATTCTGGAAGTCGATCAGTTCGGTTTTGCGCTCGGCGTAGTTAGTACGCGCCGTTTGCAACTCGCCTTTGGCAAAGTTCATCTGCTCACGGGCAATGCTGTGGCTGACTTCGTTAACGAAGTGTTCGCTGGCTTCGAGGATGGTGCGCAGCATCTGCTCCGACAGTTCAGGGGTAAAGGCTTGCACCTCGACCCGTAGCAAACCGGTTGTTTCGTCGTAGTGGGCGGAGACCATGCGCTGGTAGTACTCGAGCAGGTCCTCGCGCTCGGCGTCTTTGTCCAGCCAGAAGAAAACATCGTTGCGCTGGGCGGCGTATTGCTCGATCCAGTGCAGGCGCTCTTCCAGCAGCAACATCATGTCCATCGACACGATGTATTCGCGCAGGTAGAGGGTTTCCTCCCTGGAGGCCGGGTTGGTGCCGGTCAGCAGGGTGGCCAGTCCGGGCATTGCGGCTCCCTGGTTGCCGCCATCCTGGCGGACCACCACCTGGGCGGAGCTGACATAACGGTCGATGGCGAACATGCCGTAATAGATTGCCGCCAAGGCTAGTGGCAGAACCACTAGGCCGATTGCGAGGCGCCAGCCCTTGAGTTTACCCGTACTGCTCATATGTGATGCATCCTTGAATTGGAACGGTGCTGCGATATAAGGGGGGTCAGCTGTGGTAGGCCTTGATGCCTTCGGCGACGTCATCGTAAATCTGGATACCGCCATCGCGTACCAGTAGCACGACGTCACATAGTTTTTGGATTTCGGGCATGTTGTGGGAAACCAGTACCACCTTGGATTTCTGCAGGCGTGCCTCGAAAACCTCAGCGCATTTACGCTTGAACTGGGCATCACCCACCGACATCACTTCATCGATCAGGTAATAGTCGAAGTCGAAGGCCATGCTCAGGCCGAAGGCAAGGCGCGAACGCATGCCGGAGGAGTAGGTTTTGACCGGTTCGTCGATCCAGCTTCCAATTTCGGCGAAGTCTTGAACGTAAGCGACCTTCTGGCGCATGGCGTCACCTTCCGCGCCATAGACCCGGCTGACGAACTTGATGTTTTCGCGACCTGTCATGCTGCCCTGAAAACCGCCGGAAAGACCGACGGGCCAAGAAATGCTCTTGTCGGTGACGATGGTGCCGGAGTCTGGCACGTCGGCACCGCCCAACAGGCGCATCAAGGTCGACTTGCCGGCGCCGTTACGGCCGATCAGTCCAATGTTTTTGCCTGCGGGGATTTTCAGCGACAGGTCGCGAAACACATGGCGACGGCCTTTAGGGGTCAGGTACGACTTGGTGATATTTCTGAGCTCGAACACGGGAAGCCTGCGGTTAGCCGTTCTTGGTGGAGATCAAATGCAGTCGACGTACCCTGTAGGTGCCTAGGGAGATGAACAGCAAAACCAGGGTAAACGCGATCACGTAGTTCACCGAAACACCATCGACCGGTACGTAGTGCGGGAAAATTTCGGCGCGAATCAGTTCCAGCAAGTGCAGGAACGGATTGAGCAACAGCAGCGGCAGCATGGGGTGAGGCAAATAGGCGGCCGGAATGAGTACTCCGGAGATGAAATACAGTGGGAAAAACATCATCCGTAGAAACAGTGTGCTGCTAGGCAGCGCATGAGCAATCAGTGATAGCAACATGCCTAGGCCGAAGGAAAACAGTACGCCCAGCAAAATGGTCAGAATCCATTCGATGGGGGATTCAATGGACATGTCAAAGCCATACCAAGCGAAGCAAAACACCAAAATGGCATAGACAGTCGCTGAGATGCTGAACTCCACAAGAGTTCGCGCTATAAAAGTGTCCAGAGGTTTGATCTGTTTATAGGCAAAGAGAGAGCGGTTTTCCTTTGGGCTGTTCATTAGGCGTAGGGCCGTGTTGCGGAACAGCAAGAAGGGCGCGAGGCCAACTAGTACAAATACTTGAAAATCTACGCCGGCCATTGTGCGGCCGCGAAGTACGGTAAATAGCACGCTGAGGATCAGCAAATGGCAAATCGGTTCAATCAGCGTCCAGATTGCACCCATACGTCGTTGGCCAAAACGCGAACGCGCTTCACGCAGTACCAAGGCGAAAATGACGGATTTTTTGATTTGCAGGGGGGAGCGGGGCTTGAGCATGATTTACCGCACAGCACAACGGCGCGATAAACGCGTTGCTTGAATTCATTTTCAGAGGTCTATCCGCCAATGTAGGGCAGATTGCTTCCATTCGTGGGGCGGGAGGTTAAACGTTGGGCCGGACAGGAGTCAAGCTGCATAGTTCCCTACTGATAATCGGCCGTTTTTGCCATCGGGAAGGGCATTTTGACAAAATTTGTCCATTCGATCAGGACTTTGGGTTGTGCGAGGGATGATGGCTCATGTGGCCATCATTGGATAAGAGAATAAGCCGAAGTGCAGCAGATTTAAACCAAAATGTGTGGAGATTGCGGCGGCCAGTCCGCCGAATCGATAGGCCAGGCCGTAACCGACGCCCGCCAGGGTCGCCAGCAAAACCCACTCCCAACCGGCCCCCCAGTGCGCCAACCCGAATAATAGAGAGGCGATTAACAAGGCAAGGTGTTCGCCGTAGTGCAGGTGTTGGAGACGCCGGCTCAGGCCACCTTGTATGTAGCCGCGAAATAGTGCTTCTTCTACTGGCGTCACCAGTAGCAGGTTGTTGTTTATCCACAGCCATGCCTGCGGGGGCCATTTCGGCGACCATTCTACGATTCCCAACAGCGATGCTCCCCCGAGCGTGACGAGTGCCGTTAGGCTGAGGGTTAGGGCGCCTGTTTTTAGCGCTTGCATGAATGAGTGGCGGCCGATGATCCATGGGCACACGAGTAACAGCCAGAAGCCTATCAGTGGTTTATCCAGGTTGAGGTTCATCGAGAAGGGGACTGCGTTCTCGGTGAAGCGCTCCTGATCGATCATCCTGGCGTTTTGAAACCCCGGCCACCAATGCAGAGCGAGGGTGAGGGCCAGGAGGATGAATACGGCATGACCAAGATAGCGGACGTAGCGGGCGTGTTGTTGCTGGGCGGCGAAACCGGCGAGCAGCAGCAGGAGGATGGCGATGCTCGCCTGGGCGGTGATTTGCCCGTAGGTGAGGGCCAGGACATAGCCGGCAGAGAGGAGTGTCAGGTATGGCCAAGGCATGACGAGCATGAACGTTTCCTTGTTTCAGGTGAGCTCGCTTTAATGTGGGGCATTTAGGCAGATATGGCCGTGCTTCTGCAATTGTGATGCTGTCTTTTAGTGCGTAAAACAGAGTGCGTGACTATGTTTAAAGGTGCCTGAAGTTCGAAGGGCGCGTTGCCGAATCCTGCTGGAAAAAGGGGAAGCATATGACAAGTTGGCCCGTGATCGCTGTGACGTTGTTGATGTTGATGCCGCTGATGGCCCTGGTTACTTCGATAAGGGGATGGCTCATGCATTTCAAGATAGAAGGTGATTCCGAGTACTAGTTGCGGTTTGACCAGATTCCGATCCTTTTAATAGCGCTAACGCTGAGCACAGGGATGTGGTCCCCTCGCAAATACGAATTTGTGCGTAGCGCTGTCCTTTCAAGACTGTGTGTCTGTTGACAGATCTGTCGACTGGGCGGCCGTCTTCGCTGGCAAGCCAGCTCCTACAGGGGGGCTGAGTGTATTCGAAATCAGGTTGGCCGTTAGGCGCTTCGGTTTTTCTTGTTCGCCAGGCATGGCGCGTTGCGAGCGCGCGTAACCCGCTCGACTAGGTTGCGCTGCTGAGGGGGTATCAGCACAGGGACGAGGTTCAATGAACGGCCGAGGTCCTTGGCACAGGAACGCGATCAAACTTGGAAACCTCTTTGATCCAGAATCGACGGTACTCCGTTTGATCTGGCGCTAACGGTTTGTGATTTGACCAGGCGTGTCCTGTTTTCATGGCTTCGCGATACGCCTCCCACTCTTTTTCCTCGGCGACTTCCTTCGCCCTTTTCTCATCATCGAACCAACCAAGAACGTACACTTCGCCTTGATCGATGCCGTGCTCGATCAATAGATAAATCTCTTTCATACGTTAAACCCATAACGACACATTTCTAAAATACCCTACCACAGCGTATTGCCCTGATTATCGGCAGGGGTTTGCATTTCTTGAGCTTATGGGTTGGGGCAGGGCCACGAGTAGTTGTTTTGGGTTTGGTTATCAGGCTGAACAGGGCGCCTGGCAGGTGCGCTTTTTCGTGTGTCACCTGAAAGAAAGTCATTGGTTGTGAGTACGCATTCGCCGGCAAGCCTGGCTCCTACGGGGGTATGCGTATGGCTTCCGATCAGGCCGGCCGGTCGGCCGCCTCGCTTTTGAT
>NZ_JASCAE010000040.1:0-66935 GCF_029967975.1 Pseudomonas sp. V98_8 | reverse complement strand
AGGTTTTGCACAGGCAAGGTGAATTTGAGGCGTTCCACACATCCGTAGGAGCCGGCTTGCTGGCGAGGCGATGGGTGAAATCAGAGCACCATCGCCGCGATCCAGCCAAACACCAGCAATGGCAGGTTGTAGTGCAGGAAAGTCGGGACCACGGTGTCCCAGATGTGGTGATGCTGACCGTCGATGTTCAGGCCAGAGGTCGGGCCCAGGGTCGAATCCGACGCCGGCGATCCGGCGTCGCCCAATGCACCCGCCGTCCCGACGATACTAACGATAGCGATCGGGCTGAAGCCCAGCTGCACGCACAAGGGCACGAAAATCACCGCCAGGATCGGCACGGTGGAAAATGACGAACCAATACCCATGGTCACCAACAATCCGACCAGCAACATCAGCAAGGCGCCGACGGCCTTGCTGTGGCCGATCCACGAGGCCGAGGTCTCGACCAGCGTCTGCACCTGCCCGGTGGCCTTGATCACTTCGCCAAAGCCGGAAGCGGCAATCATGATGAAACCGATCATCGCCATCATCTTCATGCCTTCGGTGAACAGGTCATCGGTGTCGCGCCACTTGACGATGCCCGACACCGAAAAAATCAGGAAGCCCACCAACGCACCAATGATCATCGAATCAAGCAGTAACTGAATGATGAATGCCGCGGCAATCGCCACGCCAGCGACCATCAGGCTCAGGGGGTTGTACTGCACCGCGACCTGCTCGACCTGCTCGATCTTTGCCAGGTCGTAGACGCGCTTCTTGCGGTAACTGACAAACGCGATCAGCAGGCCTACGAACATGCCCAATGCCGGGATACCCATGGCATGGGTCACGTTGATGCCGCTGATATCGACGCCGCTGCGGGCGACGTTGGCCAGCAGGATTTCATTGAGGAAGATGTTGCCAAAGCCCACCGGCAAGAACATGTACGGGGTGATCAGGCCGAAGGTCATGACGCAGGCGATCAATCGACGATCCAGCTGCAGCCGGGTCAACACATACAGCAGCGGCGGCACCAGCAACGGAATGAATGCGATGTGAATCGGCAGGATGTTCTGGGAAGCGATGGCCACGATCCACAACAGGCCGATCAGCAGCCATTTGACCTGGCCACCGCTACTGGCATGCTGCCGGTCGACCATCGCCAGGGCCCTGTCCGCCAAGGCATGGGCCAGTCCGGACTTGGCAATCGCCACTGCAAACGCGCCGAGCAACGCATAGGACAATGCCACCGTCGCCCCACCGCCCAGGCCGCTGTTGAACGCCTTGAGCGTCGCGTCGATGCCAAGGCCACCGGTCAGCCCCCCCACCAGCGCCCCCACGATCAGAGCGATTACCACATGCACGCGGGACAGGCTGAGTATCAGCATGATGCCGACCGCGGCAATTACTGCATTCATTGTCGTTACCTCTGGGCAAGCGAAAAGAGTCCGGCCGGCAGTCTGCGAGTGCCGCCTGCGGATAAAGGAATGGGTTTTATTAGAGGGCGCGCACTTTGCCGGACGGCTGTCGCCTTGTCAAAGCCAACACTGCACCTGTAGGAGCTGCCGAAGGCTGCGATCTTTTGATCTCCAGCGCCTTCAAGGAGGTTGAATGTCAAAAGATCGCAGCCTTCGGCAGCGGGATAATTCGATATTTGTGGGGCGGCGTAAAGAAAGGCCGATCGCGGCCGTTACAGAGCAAAGTCGCAGATATTTATCGAATAAGGACGCGTCCATGTCGCTCAGACAACTTTCCATCCAATGGAAAATCACCCTGTTGGCCGGGTTGTGCCTGGCGGGCATCGTGACCCTGCTGGTGGGTCTTTCGCTGTACCGCATGGAGCATAGCTCCGCACTGGTGAAAGCCTCGAGCATGGAGATGCTGACCGAAGCCGCCCAGGCCCGGATCGAGTCCCAGGGTGAAAACCAGGCGCTGATGATCCGCCAGCAGTTCATGGACGCTTATCAATATGGCCACGGTTTTTCGCGCCAGGTGCTGTTTCTGCGCGAGCAGGCGGAAAAACGCTTCCTCGATGCCTTCGACCTGCGCGAAGACCTGACCCGCCAGGTCAAGTCGGCCTTGCAAGCCAACCCCGAGCTGCTGGGCCTATCGCTGGTGTTCGAACCCAACGCACTGGACGGCAAGGACGATCTGTTCAGCGGCCAGGCCGAACTGGGAAGCAACGACAAAGGCCGTTTCGCCCTCTATTGGTCGCAACCGACACCGGGCAAGGTGACGTCCATGGCGCTGCCCGAAAGCGACATCGCCGACACGCGCACCGGCCCCAGCGGCGAACCGGCCAACGCCTGGTTCACCTGCCCGCGCATCCGCCTTACGCCCTGCGTGATCGAGCCGTACTTCTACATGATCGACGGCCAGAACGTGCTGATGACCAGCATCGTTTTCCCGTTGATGGTCAATGGCAAGGTCATCGCCTCGCTATCGGTGGACATCAATCTCAACAGCCTGCAGGCGATCAGCCAGAGCGCAAGCCAGAAGCTCTATGACGGCCAGACCAGCGTCAGCATCCTCAGCCCGGCCGGTCTGCTCGCCGGGTACAGCAAAGATGCCAGCAAACTCAGTCAGCGCCTGGAAGCGGTGGACACCACCACCGGCGCCGAACTGATGCGCATGCTCGCCACCAACAGCGAGACCGCCAGCCTGCACAGCCATCAGCAGTTGAAAGTGCTAGCGCCGTTCCAGCCGATCCCCGGCGGCAAAGCCTGGGGCGTGCTGCTCGATGTGCCGGAAAAAGTCCTCGTCGGCCCGGCCGAGGCCCTGAAAAAACAACTGGATGACAGCAACACCGCCGGCACGCTGACCGAACTCGGCCTAGGCATCCTTGCGGCGCTGATCGGCTTGCTGCTGGTGTGGCTGATGGCACGTAGCGTGACCCGGCCAATTCTCGGCGTGGCGCACATGCTCCAGGACATCGCCAGTGGCGAAGGTGACCTGACCCGCCGCCTGGCCTATGACAAGCAGGATGAGCTGGGGCAATTGGCCGGCTGGTTCAACCGTTTCCTCGACAAGCTGCAACCGATCATTGCCGAGGTCAAGCGCTCGGTCCAGGACGCCCGCGGCACGGCGGACCAGTCGTCCGCCATTGCCACCCAGACCAGCGCCGGCATGGAGCAGCAATACCGCCAGGTGGACCAGGTCGCGACCGCCTCCCACGAAATGAGTGCCACCGCCCAGGACGTTGCCCGCAGCGCCGCCCAAGCGGCACAGGCGGCGCGGGATGCCGATCAGGCCACCCGCCAGGGCCTGACCGTGATCGACCGCACCACCACCAGCATCGACAACCTCGCCGCCGACATGAGCGCGGCGATGGTCCAGGTCGAAGGCCTGGCGGCCAACAGCGAGAAAATCGGTTCGGTTCTGGAAGTGATTCGCGCCATTGCCGAACAGACCAACCTGCTGGCCCTCAATGCCGCCATCGAGGCCGCCCGTGCCGGTGAAGCCGGTCGCGGTTTTGCCGTGGTGGCCGACGAAGTGCGCAACCTGGCGCGCCGCACCCAGGAGTCGGTCGAAGAAACCCGCCTGGTGATCGAACAACTGCAAAGCGGCACTCAGGACGTGGTCGGTTCGATGGGCAACAGCCACCGCCAGGCCCAGGACAGTGTCGAACAGGTTGGCCAGGCCGTGACGGCGCTGCAGCAGATCGGCGACGCGGTCACCGTGATCAGCGACATGAACCTGCAAATCGCCAGCGCCGCCGAAGAGCAAAGCGCCGTGGCCGAGGAAATCAACCACAACGTGGCGACCATCCGCGACGTCACCGAATCGCTGTCGGGGCAAGCCAATGAGTCGGCGCGGGTAAGCCAGTCGCTCAATCGCCTGGCCAATCAACAGCAGAGCCTGATGGACCAGTTCCGCGTCTAAACCATACGCTAATTAAATGTGGGAGCGGGCTTGCTCGCGAACACGGTGCGTCAGTCAACATTAATATCGACTGACACACCGCGTTCGCGAGCAAGCCCGCTCCCACAGGTTTATCTGTCGTACATGAGATTGCAGGTCAATCGGTCAGTTGCTTTGAACCAGGGAGGCATTTCGGTATCGAATCTACCGATACCGCGCCCCACCATTCAAACAGCCGTTTCGCGGTTGTTGCCACTGGGGCCGTCGATACACCTACATGCCCTTGAGTGGCTGTCAGCGCTCGGGTAATGTCATCAGACCCATAGGACAGAGCACGCCCATGACTTCCAAGCTGGAACAACTCAAACAGATGACCACTGTGGTTGCCGACACCGGCGACTTCGAAGCAATCGCTCGCGTCAAACCCGTGGACGCCACCACCAACCCTTCGCTGCTGCTCAAGGCGGCGTCGATTCCCGCTTACGCCGAATTGCTGAACGCCTGTGTCAGCGACTGCAAGGGCGATGTAGGCCTGGCCAGCGACCGTTTTGGTGTCGCGGTGGGGCAGGAAATCCTCAAGGTGATTCCTGGCCGCATTTCCACCGAAGTGGATGCACGCCTGTCGTTCGACACGGACGCCGTCTTGAAGCGTGCGCATCGTCTGATCGAGCTGTACGAAAACGCCGGCATCGGCCGTGACCGGGTGCTGATCAAGATCGCCTCCACCTGGGAGGGCATCCGCGCTGCCGAGATCCTGGAAAAGGAAGGCATCCAGACCAACCTGACCCTGCTGTTCTCGTTTGCCCAGGCCGCTGCCTGTGCCGACGCCGGGGTATTCCTGATTTCGCCGTTCGTGGGCCGCATCTACGACTGGTACAAGAAAGCCACCGGTAACGACTTCGTCGGCGCGGACGATCCAGGCGTGCAGTCGGTGACCCGCATCTACAACTATTACAAGGCCAATGACTACAAGACCGTGGTCATGGGCGCAAGCTTCCGCAATCTCGGCCAGATCGAGCAACTGGCCGGCTGCGACCGCCTGACCATCAGCCCGGACCTGATCGACAAGCTGGCGGCAGACACCGGAAAGCTGGAGCGCAAACTCGCACCGGGCAATGCCGGTGAGGCACGCCTGAACCTCAATGAAGCGCAATTCCGCTGGCTATCCAACGAGGACGCCATGGCGACCGAGAAACTGGCCGAGGGCATTCGCCAGTTCGCACGCGACCAGGAGAAGCTCGAGGCGTTGTTGCAGGCCAAGCTGTGATCTGAATCGGCGAAATGCAAAAAGGGCGAACCTTGGTGGGTTCGCCCTTTTTTATGTTTGTGAAGACTTCTGAGTAATGGGTGACTTTCAGGCCGCCATCGCTGGCAAGCCAGCTCCTACAGGGACTCTGGCTCGTTCGAAAATGTAGACTTGGCGCAAGACCCTGTGGGAGCGGGCTTGCTCGCGAAGAGGCCGGCCCGGCTAAACATTCTTTATGGAATCAATGCCGCTCCAGCGCATTCACCAGGTCATGAAAGGCTTCACGATTGGAGTCGTTCAGCCCCATGAGGATCTTGTGCGCTTCCAGCACCTTGATCCGCACCACTTCTTCCGACTGATCCTGATCAGGCAGGTCGTCCAGGCATTCCGGGCATGGCACTGGCTGGTCGACGATGTTGAACACCTGCTCGAACCCCATCGACTGCAACAGACGGGTGATGTCTTCGTGGGTGGTGACCACGGTTGGCAGCAGCCCGACCTTCTGCCGCGACAGGATCGACAATTTGGCCAGCAGGCCCAACGTCGTGCTGTCGATGCTGCGGGTCTCGGTCAGGTCGATCACGATCGCGTTGAAATTCAACGCGGTGAAGATCCGATCAATAGTCGCATCCAACGCCGAACACAGGGTCAGGCGAACTTCACCGACGAATTTCAGGACAAAGGTGCCGTCCTGTTCGGCGAACTGGATTCTACCGGTACTCATCAAAGATTCCTGCTCAACACCAACAGGGCGATATCATCCGGCATCTCCC
Organism: Pseudomonas sp. V98_8; assembly: GCF_029967975.1. Taxonomy (NCBI): domain Bacteria; kingdom Pseudomonadati; phylum Pseudomonadota; class Gammaproteobacteria; order Pseudomonadales; family Pseudomonadaceae; genus Pseudomonas; species Pseudomonas sp. V98_8. Next base: position 61,076 of record NZ_JASCAE010000040.1, on the reverse strand, counting down.
CTAGCGTGGCCAATCCAAAAACCTGCCGCAGACCATCCAGGCTGCCGCCCGCCGCCTTGACCCGTTCGGGCAACGCAGCTTCTTTCTCTTTGAGTGTGGGTTCTGGCAAAAGGTCCAGAATGCCATCAGACATCAGCGTCAGGCTGAACGTCGGCGGCAACTCCAGCACGTGATCTTCGTAGGTGGCTTCATTGAAGAGCCCTACCGGCAGACCACGCCCTTGCAGATAACTGACACTGTCGGGTGTGTACAACACAGGCAACGGCAAATGACCGCCGATGCTATAGGTCAACAAACCTGTCTCCTCGTCGATGACTCCACCGACCATTGTGACGTGTTTGCCCAGCTTACAACTGATCAGGCCCCGGTTGATATGCCCAAGCACCTCAGACGGCTTGAATTCCGGCAAGGTACCGCTGCGCTTGGACTCGAACAACAGGCGCGTGGTCATGAATTTCAACAGCACCGTGACAAAGGCTGAAGAAGCACCGTGCCCGGAAACATCCGCCAGGTAGAACGCCACGCGGCGCTCGTCGACCCGGAAATAGTCGACAAAATCCCCCGACAGGTACAGCGACGGGATGATCTGGTGGGCAAACTTGAAGTCGTCGATGGCCCAGGGGCTGACCGGCAGCATGTTCATCTGCACCTGGCGACCGGCGTTCTGGTCTTCCTGGAGCAGGTTCAGGCTGGCGGCGAGCTCGCGGTTGGCCTTCTCCAGCTTCTCCCGATAGCGCTGGTTTTCCACCAGCAGGCGCGCACGATCCAGGGCCCGACGCACCGAGTGCTCGAGCACGGCCAGATCTTCGAGAGGCTTGATCAGGTAATCCGCAGCGCCCAGGCGCAAGGCCTCGACCGCATCGTTCATTACGCCGGCGCCCGACACCACGATCACCGGCGTTTGCGGCGACAGCTCGGTGACCTGGCGGATGAGTTCGAGTCCGCCCATCTGTGGCATGCGCAGATCGCAGATGACCAAGTCGGGCTTGTCTTGCTCGAATACCTGAAGACCCTGCTGGCCGTTGCTGGCCTGCAGGACGCTGAAACCACTGTCTTCCAAATAGGCCGCGAGGCTCGCGCGCACTACCTCGTCATCATCGATTATCAGCAGCGTGGCACTGGTTTTTGGCATGTGGGCAAACGGCGCCAGAATTAGGTTGGCGTAGCGGCGCGGATTTTGGCCCGGCTCTGACTACTGGATTCGCTTTCTAGCCTCTCTGGCGCACTGTTTTCGAGCATTTACCCGATCCACGTGTACACCAGAGGTGCCCTTCTAAGGCGCAGACGGTACTCCCATCCGCGAGGCGTTTCAAGCTCACGCCGATGGTCGCTTGGCGCCGGCACTTTTGAAATCACCGGGAGTTATAAGAACCGTCATGAGCGAAACCCAATGAAAGGTCCTGGCGAGCGCCAAAAATGCAGAAGGCGGCTCGATGGCCGCCTTCTTTTTACCGCTGTGGATCAGAAATCGTCTTCGACCTGACCATCCTTCACCTTGAATTCGCGGTTCTGCAGATAGGCATTGCGGATGAACGTGTACTTGTCGCCCGTAATCAACTTCTCGGAGGACAGCAGGTCCGCCCGGGTATCGATGATGTTCAGGCCGAAGATCGAATTACGCACCGGCACGTCGTTGATGTACGGATAAGGACCGGTGTAGCCATCGACGACCTTGGACGGCGCATCACGCAGGGTGCTAGGCCCCAGCAGCGGCAGCATCACATAAGGCCCGCTGCCCATTCCCCAGTAACCGAGGGTCTGGCCAAAGTCTTCGTCGTTGCGGTGCAGCCCCATGTGGGTACCCACGTCGAAGAAGCCCAGCAAGCCGAAGGTGGTGTTGAAGATCAGTCGCGCGGTGTCGACACCCGCCGCGGTGGGCTTGGCCTGCAGGATATCGTTGGCGAGGTTGGTCACGTCGCCGACGTTGCGGAACATGTTGTGGATGCCATCTTCAAGAAACTGCGGCGTCACGAATTGATAGCCCTGGGCCAGGGGCTTGAGGGCATAGGTGTCGACGAAGTCGTTGAACTTGAAGATCGGACGGTTGATGCCTTCCCAAGGATCATCTTCCGAGGCTGCCTGCGCAGCAAACGGAATCAGCAGCGCACCGGCGCATACACAAAGCCGAGCGAGAGGATTGCTCCAGCGCATAAAAAAACTCCTTGGACTATACCGTCGCCGGCCGCTTGGCCCGGCGCAAAGGCTACCAGTATAAGACGGTTCGACCACTTTAGGCAGCATTGGGCCCGTGCCTGCCCAAGATCTTGGCAGAATGCGAGCAATTCACAACAGTGTCACTCAACTGTCACCGTCGCCCTCTAGCCTTGAGGCTATTTCAGGGACGTTGATATGCCGCACGCCGAAATCACCCCGCAAACTGCGCCGAACCTGACTGCCGTGCTGTTCGGCCTGAGTGGCTGCCTGGTGGATTTCGGTGCCCGTACGCGCCTTCAGGACAACCCAGGCGCTGATCACGCGCAAGCCACCCCCGGCGCCCTGGACAGCCTGCTCAGCCTGCAGCGCCAGCAAATCCCCTGTGCCTGGCTCGATGAGCTCTCCCCCGCCGTCAGCCAGGCATTGGCCGGCGGTCTGCCGCACTGGATAAGACCTTCGCAATACGCTGAAACAATCAAACCCTGGCCGGCGCCCGATGCGTGTTGGCAGGCCTTGATGGCGCTGGACATCGAAAGGCTCGATGGCTGCGTGCTGGTCAGCGGCGAACCACGGTTGCTGCAATCGGGATTGAATGCCGGGTTGTGGACCATCGGCCTGGCGTCCTGTGGTTCGCTCTGCGGGCTCTCGCCTGCGCAATGGCAGGCATTGTCCGCGCAGGAGCGCGACATCAAGCGCAGCAAGGCCACGGTGCAGCTGTTCGGCCTGGGCGTGCATTCGGTGATCGATCACCTCGGTGAACTCGACACCTGCCTGGCCGACATCAGCTTGCGTCGGCTCAAGGGCGAAAAGCCCTGATTCAGATCATGCAGGTTACGCGCGGGTGGATTAATCTAAAGGTAAGCCATAGACCTTTGGCGCGCCGTCGCGGTCTATGCCAGTGCCTATCGATAAAAGGAAGAACGCCATGTCTGCCCGCGAACTGCAAGAAAAGCTCACTGCCCTGCGCGAGCAATTGGACAAGAATCCTCCGCTCACCGAACTCGAGCGCGAAGACCTGCACAAGCTGATGCAACAGATCGAACTTGAGCTTGAGCTCGAAACCAAGACTCAGGACGCCAACCTCGCCGATAACGTCAACCTGGCTGTCGATCGCTTCGAAATCGAACACCCGACGCTCGCCGCCACCCTGCGCCAGATTGGCACGGCCCTGCACAGCATGGGGATCTGAACCAAAAGCAGAAACCCCCTGTAGGAGCGAGCATGCCCGCGATGGAGGTCAACGATAACGCGGGAAACCTGATGCCCCGCGTTGCCCTCTGGTTTTTCGCGAGCATGCTCGCGCCTACACAATGAATCGTTACTGACGGACCAGGCGATGGTTCGGAAACTGCACCTCTTCAGTACTGCGGTACGGATTGATATCCAGCCCACCCCGGCGCACATAACGCGCATACACCGTCAATTTCTCCGGTTTCAGCAACCGCTGCAGATCAAGGAAAATCCGCTCCACGCACTGCTCATGGAAGTCCGAGTGCTGGCGGAAGCTGACGATGTATTCCAGCAGGCTCGCATGATCCAGCGCCGCGCCACGGTACTCCACCGCCACGCTGCCCCAGTCCGGCTGGCTGGTCACCGGGCAATTGGACTTGAGCAAATGGCTGTGCACGCTCTCCTCGACAATGCGCGACTCATCGCAACGCAGCAGTTCCGGGCGCGGGTGCTCGTAGTTGCTGACGCTGATGTCCAGGTCGTCAATGCACACGCCGGGCAACGCCACCACACCTTCGGCCTCGACCTCTTTCAGGCTGCGGATGCGCACGCCCACAGGCTTGCCGGCCGCGGCCGACAAGTCCTTGGCCAGGGTCGCTTCAAGGCTCGCGGTGTCGGCGAACGGCGTCTGGTTCAAGGAGTTGAGGTAGAGCTTGAACGACTTGGACTCGATGATGTTCGGCGAATCCGCCGGGATGCTGAATTCGCCGATGGCTACCACCGGCTTGCCCGATGGCAACAACCACGACAGTTCGAAGCAATTCCAGAAATCCACGCCCTTGTACGGCAGTGTCTGAGCCGTCAGGCCGAGCTCGGCCCACTTCGCGGTACGCGGGATCGGGAACAGCAGGGACGGCGTGTAAGTGGCGATGTATTCGCTGGATTTGCCCAGCGGCGAGTGTTCGGCTGCGGGATGCATGGCGGAAACCTGACTGAAGAATCAGCGGATTCTACCAGCCTTTGCCGCAGCCTTTGAGTGCTTACTGACTGACAGTCAACTTGCCCACCATGCCGGCCTGGTAATGACCGGGGATGTTGCAGGCAAATTCCAGGCGGGTGGCCTTGCTGAAGGTCCAGGTCAGCTCGGCGGTCTTGCCCGGCGCCACTAGCGCGCTATTGGGGTCGTCGTGCTGCATGGCATGCCCCATTCCGGCCATCGCGCCGTGGTCCATTGCCTGCATGCCGGTAGGCGTAAGCATGCCGCTCTGTTGCATCTGCAACATTTCCTGTTGGTGCCGGGCATGCATCGCTGCATCGCCGAGGTTGAATTCGTGCAGCAACTGGCCTTTATTCACCAGCACGAAACGCACGGTCTCCCCGGCCTTGATCTCGATAGACTTGGGGGTGAATGTCATGTCGGCCATGACCACCTCGACGCTACGGGTCGCCTTGGCTGCCGGGGCCGGTTGACCAAAGTCATAGGTAGCCTTTGAAGCCGCCCAAACCGGCGACCCCAGCGCCAACAGACAGCTGGCGAGCAACACGGATTTACGCAAAAACATCGAAGTACTCCAACAAGATTAAGGTTCAGCTGTGGAAAACTCTAAACTGTCACCCCTGCCCTTTGCCTGACAGCCAGATTACAACTTTGTCAGCAAGGCCCGCAGCCTCGTCGCCCACGGTATAACGCTGTCGTTCCATTTAGCCGAGTCGCCCATGAAACTGCTGATCGTCGAAGACCAACCGAAAACCGGCCACTACCTGCGCCAGGGCCTGACCGAGGCCGGGTTCAATACGGAACTGGTGGCCGACGGCAGCACTGGCCAGCAACTGGCCTTGAGTGGCGACTATGCCCTGCTGATTCTCGATGTGATGCTGCCCGGCCGCGATGGCTGGCAGATCCTGCAAGCGGTGCGCAGTGCCGGCCTCGACACGCCGGTGCTGTTCCTGACCGCCCGGGACGCCGTCGAGGACCGGGTTCACGGCCTGGAACTGGGTGCCGACGATTACCTGGTCAAGCCATTCGCCTTCTCCGAATTGCTCGCCCGGGTCCGCAGCCTGTTGCGCCGTGGCAGCAGCACGCACCAGGAAACCAGCCTGCAACTGGCCGACTTGCGCCTGGACCTGATCCGCCGCCGGGTCGAGCGCGGCGGCCAGCGCATCGACCTGACCGCCAAGGAGTTCGCCCTGCTGGAAATGCTCCTGCGCCGCCAGGGCGAAGTCCTGCCCAAATCGCTGATCGCGTCCCAGGTCTGGGACATGAATTTCGACAGCGACACCAACGTCATCGAAGTCGCGATCCGCCGCTTGCGCCTGAAGATCGACGACGCATTCGCGAACAAACTGATCCATACCGTGCGCGGCATGGGCTATGTGCTCGAAGAGCGCCAGTGCTGATGCGCCGGCTGTCCTTGAGCGCTCGCCTGGCCCTGTTGTTCGCCGCGTGCACCGCCGTGGTCTCGCTGTTCGCCGGCGTGCTGTTCAGCCGCGCCAGCGAGGCGCACTTCATCGAGCTCGACCAGCAGTTGCTCGAGGACAAGCTGATTGGCGTGCGACGGGCATTGCCGGACATTCATTCAAGCCAGCGTGACGCCCGGCTGGACGACGAATTGAGCCGGCAGGCCGATCTTTCACTGCGCATCAGTGGCAGCGATGGCCGCCGCTGGTATGACAGCTCCACCCACCTGCCGCAGACCTTGCCGCGCCAGCCCGGACTGTCCACGGTGAGCCACGAGGGCACCGACTACCGCGTGCTGAACGCACCGCTGTACCCCGACACCGCGGATTCGCCGCAATTGAGCCTGCTGCTGGACATCACCCACCACCAGCATTTCCTGCAGCGCATGCAACACCTGATCTGGCTGACCGTCGGCCTGTCCGCCCTGGCCACCGCCCTGCTCGGCGCCTGGGCCGCACGCAGCGGGCTGCGACCGTTACGCCGCATGGGCGCAGTCGCCAGCGGTGTCTCGGCGCAATCGCTCAACGCACGCCTGCCGGAAGAAGACATGCCGCCGGAACTGGCGGAAATGGCCCACCATTTCAACGCCATGCTCGGGCGTCTCGACGACTCCTTCCAGCGCCTGTCGGCGTTCTCCGCCGACATTGCCCACGAACTTCGCACCCCGCTGTCAAACCTGCTGACCCACACCCAGGTCACCCTCACCCGCCCTCGGCCCCTCGAGGATTACCGCGAAGCGCTGCACAGCAACCTCGAGGAGCTGCAATGGATGGCGCAACTGGTCAACGACATGCTTTACCTGGCCAAGGCCGACCACGGCCTGTTGATGCCCAAGCGCGAACCGCTGGAGCTGGCAGAGGAAGTAGACCTGTTGCTGGAGTTTTTTGCGCCCCTGGCCGAAGACGCGCAAGTGACGCTGAGCCGTGACGGCGGTGCCCGCCTGCAAGGCGACCGCAGCATGTTGCGCCGGGCGCTGTCCAACTTGCTGGACAATGCATTGCGCTTTACCCCGCCCGGGGGTGAGGTTCGGGTGCGGATCAACGACCAGGCCAAAAGCTTGAGCCTGTCGGTCGAAAACAGCGGTGAAGGGATTCCGGCAGATCTGCTGCCACGCCTGTTCGATCGCTTCTACCGCGCAGACCCGGCGCGCCATGAAGGCAGCAGCGAGCATGCGGGACTGGGGTTGGCGATTACCCAGTCGATTGTCCGCGCCCATGGTGGGCAGATTCGTTGTGAATCGGAAAATGGGTGGACCAGATTTGTGATCGAGTTACCAAGGGAACAATAGGCCAGCAGGTCCGCCCCCTTCGCGAGCAAGCCCGCTCCCACATTGGATCTGCGGCGTTCACAAATCCCCTGTGGGAGCGGGCTTGCTCGCGAAAGCGGTCTTTCGGTTACGAATAGCGCAACGCGGTAGCCGGCTCGACCTTCGCCGCCCGCCACGCCGGGTAAACCGTGGCCAGGAAGCTCATGACAAACCCCGCCGTGCAGATCAGGGCCACGTCCGCGCCCTGCAACTCAGAGGGCAGGTTGCTGACGAAATACACGTCGGAACTGAAGATGTGCTGGCCACTGACCCGCTCTACCCAGCCGACCATGGCGCTGACGTTCAACGCCGCAATCACGCCCAACACCCCACCGATCAAGGTGCCGACAACCCCGATCACCGTACCCTGCACGATGAAGATCGCCATGATCTGCCGTGGCGTGGCGCCGATGGTGCGCAAAATCGCGATGTCCGCACCCTTGTCGTTCACCACCATGATCAAGGTCGCGATGATGTTGAACGCGGCTACCGCGACAATCATCAGCAGCAACAGGCCAATCATGGTTTTTTCCATCTTCATGGCGCTGAACAGGCTGCCCTGGGTGTGGGTCCAGTCGTCAGCCTTGTAGGCCGCGCCGAGGGCGTTGGCGATGTCGCCCGAGACTTGCGGCGCCGCGTACATGTCCTTCACCGCCAGGCGCACGCTCTGCACCTGATTCGGCTCCCAGTGTTGCATTTGCGCGGCATCGGCGAGGTGGATCAGCGCCATCGAACCGTCCAGTTCGGCACCGACCTTGAACACCCCGACCACGTTCAGCCGTTGCATGCGCGGGGTGATACCGCCCGGCGCGTTGCTGACTTCCGGCACGATCAGGGTGATCTTGTCGCCCACGTTCAAGCGAAAACGGCGCGCGGTGATTTCGCCGATCACCACACCGAACTCACCCGGTTTCAGGGCATCCAGCCGCCCCTGGACGATGTGCTTGGCGACGATCGACACCTGGCCTTCCAGCGCCGGGTCGACGCCACTGACCTGGATCGGCTGCATGGTGCCCTTGTAGGACAGCATGCCTTCCATCTCGGTGAACGGCACGGCGGCGGTCACTTGCGGATTTTTCATCGCGGCGGCGGCCACCGGCTGCCAATCATCGATCGGGTTAACGCCGACGATGGTCGCATGCGGCACCATGCCGAGGATGCGCGAGCTCATTTCGCGCTGGAAGCCGTTCATCACCGAGAGCACCACGATCATCGCCAGCACGCCCAGGGCGAGGCCGATCATCGAGGTCATCGAGATGAAGGAAACGAAGCGATTGCGGCGCTTGGCGCGGGTATAGCGCGTGCCGATAAAGATCGATAACGGTCTGAACATTCGCTGGGACACCGTATAAAAATAAAAGACCCGACGGACTTTTCAGTGCCGTCGGGTTTCAACCCGTCAGATAGGCGTCAGGCAACCTTCCTGCAAATGCAGGACACGGTCCATCTGGCGGGCCAGGTTCATGTCGTGTGTTACCACCAGGAACGCCGTGCGCATCGAAGTGCTGAGTTCCAGCATCAAGTCCTGGATACCCTGGGCGGTGTGAGCGTCGAGGTTGCCGGTCGGCTCGTCGAGCATCACCAGGCCGGGGTTGTTCACCAGGGCGCGGGCGATGGCCACACGCTGGCGCTCGCCACCGGACAGCTCGGCCGGCTTGTGCTCCAGGCGATGGCCCAGGCCGACCCGCTCCAGCAACGCCGTGGCACGCTTGCGCGCCTCGGGGATCGCGGTCTTGCCGATCAGCAGCGGCATGCAGACGTTTTCAAGGGCAGTGAATTCCGGCAGCAGGTGGTGAAACTGGTACACGAAGCCCAGGGCACGGTTACGCAGCAGGCCGCGCTTCTTTTCGCTCAGCGCCGACAGTTCTTCTCCGTCGAGCCAGACGCTGCCCTTGGTCGGCGTATCGAGGCCGCCCAGCAAGTTGAGCAAGGTACTCTTGCCCGAGCCCGACTTGCCGACGATCGCCACACGCTCGCCCGGGTGCAATTCCAGTTGCAGGCCTGCCAACACTTCCACTGACTCCGGGCCTTCCTCGTAGGATTTGCCCAGGCTGCGGCAGCTCAAGATTGCTTTATCACTCATGCGCGACTCACTCATAACGTAGCGCCTGGGCCGGCTGGGTACGCGCGGCACGCCAGGCGGGATACAGGGTAGCGAGGAAACTCAGGACCAGCGCCGCACAGCAGACCATGACCACGTCCTGGCTCTGCACCTGCGACGGCAGGTAATCGATAAAATACACATCGGCATTGAGAAACTTGTGGCCGATCAGGCCTTCAAGCGCCGAGATCGCGGCGCTGACGTTGAGCGCGGCGAAAATCCCGACCACCGCGCCGATGGCCGTGCCGACCACGCCGATGACCGTGCCCTGGACCATGAAGGTGCGCATGATCGTGCCCGGCGTGGCGCCGAGCGTGCGCAGGATCGCAATATCGCCCTTCTTGTCGTTCACCACCATCACCAGCGTGGAAATGATGTTGAACGCGGCGACCGCAACGATCAGCAACAACAACAGGCCGATCATGGCTTTTTCCATGCGGATGGCCTGGTACAGGTTGCCATGGGTGCGGGTCCAGTCGCGGGCGTAGTAGCGGTCTTCGCCCAGCTCGCGGGCGATGCTCCACGCCTCGCGCGGCGCCTGGAACAGATCGTCGAACTTCAGCCGCAGGCCCTGGACCTGGTCCGGTTTCCAGCGATGCAGGCGCGCCAGGTCCTGCAGGTTGGTGATGCCCAGGTAACCATCGAGCTCACCGGCGCCGACATGGAAGATGCCGACCACGGTGAAGCGCTTCATGCGCGGGAACATCCCGGCGGGCGTCACAGTGACCTCCGGCGCCACGAACGTCAGTTTGTCGCCCACGGCCGCACCGAGCTTGGCCGCGGCCTTGTCACCGATGACGATGCCGAATTCGCCCGGCGCCAGGTCGTCGAGTTTGCCCTGCAGCATGAAGTTGTCGATGATCGACACCTGCCGTTCCTGCACCGGGTCGATGGCATTGAGCAGGATTTTGTTGACCTTGCCGTTGTTGGTCAGCAACCCCTGCATTTGCGTGAACGGCGCCACGGCCGCTACCTGCGGGTTCTGCTTGACCTTGGCGGCCAGGCCTTGCCAATCGCTGACCGGCTCGCCGGATTCGATGGTCGCGTGGGGCACCATGCCCAGCACGCGGGTGCGCATCTCATGATCGAAGCCGTTCATGACCGACAGCACCACGATCATCACGACCACGCCAAGGGCGAGTCCGATCATCGAGGTCAGGGAAATGAATGACACAAAATGATTGCGACGCTTTGCACGGGTATAACGCGTGCCGATAAATACGAAGAGAGGTCTGAACATGTCGGGGCTTGTTCGGAGGGAAAAGGAACGTCCTTGTGGCGGGGGTCGATAACCAGCTTTACACTCAGACCACCGCCGCTACCATGGGTTCGCCATGTCGACATTAGATGAAGAAGATCGCCGCGAATACTACCGTATCGAGGACATGATCGCACTGGAAATTCGGCCCCTGTCCGCCCTTGAAGCCGCAGGGCAGGAAGTGTTGCAGGATGCTTCCCCGCTATTCAATCTGCTCAGCGAACTGCACCTGAGCGAATTCGAGTCGCAACACCTGCTGCGCCAGATCAGCGAGCGCGACCGCAACCTCGCGGCGTTCCTCAAATCCCAGAACAAGCGCATCGACCTGCTCAGCCAGGTGATCGCCATCACTGTGCTCGGGCAGATCGGCGAACCCCAACCGGTGATCATTTCCGAAGGCGGCATCGACTTCCAGCACCCGACCCCCATCGCCGCCGACGCGCGCCTGTCGATCAAGCTGGTGCTGATGCCCCAGGCCCTGGGCCTGTTGCTGCGCGCACGCGTCACCCACTGCGACCGCAAGGGCGAGGGCTTTGATGTCGGCACCGAATTCGAACACTTGACCGACGCCCAGCGACAATTGTTGGCGCGCTACATTTTGCAAAGGCAGGCCCAGGAACGACGCCTGGCCCGCGAACTGAACGAATCAGGCATTTAAATTAAGGAACGATCGTGACCCTCATCTACGGCCATCGCGGCGCCAAGGGCGAAGCACCGGAAAACACCCTGACCAGCTTCCAGCAATGTCTCAAGCACGGCGTGCGCCGTTGTGAACTGGACCTGCACCTGTCCATGGACGGCGAGCTGATGGTCATCCACGATCCGACGCTCAAGCGCACCACCGACCGGCGCGGCAAGGTCGTGGAGCACACCGCGGCAGAGCTGGTGACCTACGACGCGCGCAAGGGTGGACCGGGCTGGATCACGCCGTGCCCGATTCCAACCCTGGAAGAGTTGTTCGAGAAATGCGATTTCGAGCACTGGCAGCTGGAGGTCAAGAGCGCGTCACGCACCCGCGCCGCCACAACGGTGCTGGCAATTCGCGAAATGGCGCAACGACATGGCCTGCTGGACAAGATCACCATCACGTCGAGTTCGCGGGAAGTACTGAAGGCGGCGCTGGACCTGGTGCCGGACGTGTCCCGCGGCCTGGTGGCCGAATACGCCTGGCTCGACCCGTTGAAGGTTGCGCAAGGCTATGGCTGCGAGATCCTGGCGTTGAACTGGACCCTGTGTACGCCGGAACGCCTGGAGAAGGCGCAGCGCCAGGGGCTGCATGTGTCGGTGTGGACAGTCAACGAACCCGCGCTGATGCGCAGGCTCGCTGATTTCGGCGTTGACAGCCTGATTACAGACTTTCCCGGTTTGGCCACTGCCACGCTCGAGAATTGCTGAAATCGGTCTCCCCGGCCGGCTCAGGCCACCGGCCGGAGCCGCTCAAAAAAGCCGGTTGAGGCCGTCGTACGCGGCAACCCGATAGGCTTCGGCCATGGTCGGGTAGTTGAACGTGGTGTTGACGAAGTACTTCAAGGTATTGAGCTCGCCCGGCTGGTTCATGATCGCCTGGCCGATGTGCACGATCTCCGACGCCTGGTAACCGAAGCAGTGAACGCCCAGCACTTCCAGGGTTTCACGGTGGAACAGGATCTTGAGCATGCCTTGCGGCTCGCCGGCGATCTGCGCCCGGGCCATGCTCTTGAAGAACGCCTTGCCCACTTCGTACGGCACCTTGGCCTGGGTCAGCTCCTGCTCGTTCTTGCCGATCGAACTGATCTCCGGAATGGTATAGATCCCGGTCGGCACGTCATTGACGAAGCGCCAGCTGCCGTTGTCGACAATGCTGCCAGCGGCCGAACGGCCCTGGTCGTGGGCGGCACTGGCCAGGCTCGGCCAGCCGATGACATCGCCCGCGCCATAGATGTTCTGGATGCCGGTGCGGTAGTTCTCGTCGACTTCGATCTGGCCGCGACTGTTGACCTTCACACCGATGTTTTCCAGGCCCAGCTGATCGGTGTTGCCCGTGCGGCCGTTGCACCAGAGCAAGGCGTCGGCCTTGATTTTCTTGCCAGACTTGAGGTGCAGGATAACGCCGTTGTCCACGCCTTCGACGCGGTCGTACTCTTCGTTGTGGCGAACGGTGATGTTGTTGTTGCTGAAGTGGTAGCTCAGGGCCTGGGAAATTTCCGAGTCGAGGAAGCTCAGCAACTGACCACGGTTATCCACCAGCTCGACCAGTACACCCAGGCCACTGAAGATCGATGCGTATTCGCAACCAATCACGCCGGCGCCGTAGACGATGAGTTTGCGCGGGGTGTGGCCGAGGCTGAGGATGGTGTCGCTATCGTAGATACGCGGGTGATGGAAATCGATGTCGGCCGGGCGATAAGGGCGCGACCCGGTGGCGATGATGATGTGCTTGGCCACCAGCTTTTCCACCACGCCGTTGGCGCAGACCACTTCGATGGTTTGCTCGTCGGCGAAACTGCCGGTGCCGAAGAACACGTCGACGCGGTTACGGGCGTAGTAGCCGGTGCGCGAGGCGACTTGCTTGGAAATCACTTTCTCGGCGCTTTTCAACACATCCGGGAACGAGAACCAGCGCGGCTCACCAATGGCCCGGAACATCGGGTTGGTGTTGAACTGCATGATCTGCCGGACCGAGTGACGCAGTGCCTTGGACGGGATGGTGCCCAAGTGAGTGCAGTTGCCGCCGACCTGGCGACGGCTATCGACCATCGCCACCTTGCGCCCTGCCTTGGCGGCGTTCATTGCCGCGCCTTCCCCTGCCGGGCCGGAACCCAACACCACCACGTCGTAGTTGTAGACAGCCATGCGTACTCCTCAGAACAGGCCGCGGCACCAGCGGCACCTGCGGCTAAATCACGCCAATCTGTGGCATGAAGGAACAATTTGGGGTCCATGCAGAACCCGGACACAGTCTATAGAAGCGTCAACGCCGCGCACATTAACCCTTGGTCGCGTCGTAGGCTAGTTTTGCATGCACTACAACGCCAGGTTTCAATGCCCGAATCGCCGCAATCACTCGGTTTCCTTGCCACTCAGGCGCTCAAAAGCGTGACTGCTGCGTGTGACGAAACCTGTATCGGCACGCATCACAAAAAATGCGCCGATGTCGTGTTTTTCCGCGTAGTCCCAACCCTGCTCCGGGCCGAGAATCAGCAACAGCGTCGATAAGCCATCGGCCATCAGCGCTGAAGGATGAATCACCGTGACCGACGCCAGGTTGTGTGAGACCGGTAAACCTGTGCGGGAATCGAGGGTGTGGGAAAAGCGCTGGCCACCCTGCACGAAATAGTTGCGGTAGTCACCCGACGTCGACACGCCATAACCGTCGACCGCGATGATGCGCTCGGCCACCTGTTGATCGTCGCGGGGTTCTTCCAGGGCGATGCGCCACGCTGTGCCATCGGCTTTCCTGCCGGCGGCCTTGAGCTCGCCGGTGGCTTCGGCGAGGTAGTCGTGGATGCCCAAAGCGTCGAGCTTCGCGGCAATCGTGTCCACCGCATAACCGGCGGCGATGCTGTTGAAGTCGACTTCGACCGCGGCGTCCTTGCACAACTGCTCGCCGTCAATGCGCAGATGATCGTGACCGACACGTTGGCGCACCTCGGCCAGCGCCTGGGCAGTGGGGATTTTTTCCTCACGGGCCTGTGGGCCGAAGCCCCAGAGATCGAGCAGCGGCTCGACGGTCAAATCGAAGGCGCCTGCACTTTGCATGGACAGCTGCTCACCCACGCGGACCAATTGCAGGACCGACGCAGGCATTACCCGACAGTGGTTGGCCGGTAACGCATTGAATTGCTCGATGTCCGAATCGCTGCGATAGGTCGACAGCTGCCGGTCGACCTCCACCAGGATCCTCTCGACCTCGGCCTGGACATCTGCCGGGGCGGGAAGACCGGCATGACGCTTGTACTTGATCGAATACGTGCTGCCCATGGTCGGCCCGCCGAAGCTTTCCATGGAGTCGCCGTTGCCGCAGGCGGACAAGGTGCCGATCAGCACCAAAAGACCATACCGTCGCCAGGTCAACAAATCTCCCCCCAATCATTCCCGGACACAACGCCAGGCTCAGCCATTATGCGATACAAATGTGGGAGCGGGCTTGCTCGCGAAGGCGGTGCACCAGATGACAACAATGCCGTCTGACACACTGCCTTCGCGAGCAAGCCCGCTCCCACAAGGGATTTGTGGTGTGAGGGTATCGCGTGATTCAACGATCCGCCATCTTCAACGATTGGCTCCACCCTCCCCCCAGCGCCTTGTACAACGTCACCTGGTTGATCTCCCGTGCCAACTCCAGCTGCGCCCACTTCTGCTGCGCATCAAACAATGAGCGCTGGGCATCCATGGTAGAAAAATAGCTGTCCAGCCCCGACTCGAAACGCAGGCGCGACTGCCGGTAGGCTTCCTGATAATCCCCGACCAGCTTTTTCTGGAACTCGACTTGGGTGAGCATTTCCTGCCGGGCGTTCAAGGCATCGGCTGCTTCTCGAAATGCGTTCTGCACCGTGGCTTCATAGGCCGCCGCCTGGCCGGCGAAGCGGGCATGACTGGCGTCCACTTGCGCCCGCCGCGCGCCCCCGTCGATCAAGGGCAACGAGCCGGCCAGCGCCACCGACCAGAACTCGGCCGGGCCACTGAGCAATTGGGAAAACTCCCCGGTCAGGCTGCCCAGCGCCGACGTCAGGGAAAAAGTCGGGAAGTACGCCGTACGGGCCGCGCCGATATCTGCTTTGGCTGCACGCAACTGCGCCTCGGCCGACATGATGTCGGGCCGCCGCTCCACCAGCGCCGAAGGCAAACCCGCCGGCACGTCCAGCGTCGCCAACTGCTCACCCAGCGCGCCGGTCGGCAGCAACCCCACAGGTACCGGTTGCCCCACCAGCACCCGCAGCGCGTTCATGTCCTGCGCCACTTGCATGCGATACGTATTGACCTGCACCGCCGCCGTGTTGGTTTGTGCATCCGCCTGGTGGACATCGATCCGCGCACTGGAACCGAGATTATAACTCTTGCGCAACAGCTGCCCGTAGCGGTCATGGGATTGCCAGGTGTTCTGCGCAAGGTCGAGCAAATGCTGATTGGCCTTGAGGCTCAACCAGGTGCTGGCAACTTCGCCGATCAGCGCCAGCCGCGCCGTTTGGTAATCCGCCTCGGACGCTTCGAACCGTGCCCCCGCGGCATTACGCTGGCTGCGGATACGCCCGAACAAGTCCAACTCGTAGGAGGTAAAGCCGGCCGTTGCCTGATAGGTGTTGGCGATGCTGCCCGCCGTATCGCCGCCTCCCGGTGTGCGCACCAATGGCGGTAACTTGCTGCGACCGGCGTAAGTGTCGATGCCGATCGTAGGAAAAAGCCCTGAGCGTGCACTGTCATACCCGGCCCGCGCCTCCTCGACGCTGGCCGCGAACTGTCGCAGGCTGCGGTTGTTGGCCAGGGCCATGTCAATCAACTGGCGCAGGCGCTCGTCGACCACAAAACCGCGCCAATCCTTATCGAACGCCTGCTTGCCGTTGCAGCATTCACCGGCGGTGTTCGCCGGCCACTGCTGGTCGATCGGTGCCTCGGGTTTCTCGTAGGTCGGTTCCAGCGAACAACCGCCAAGCAAAAACAAGGTCATGAAACATGAGGTGGGTAAGCAATGGTTCATGGCGCGTACCTAAAAACGTTGGCCGAGCAAAGCTCGCAAGGGGGAAAGAAGCAACGACCACAGGCCCGCCCGTTCGACACTGATGTGCGGCACAGCCTGTTTACGCGAACGAACACTGATCGGCCGCCACCGAGGCGGCGAGAAAGGGGTCGGCGTCTTGAGCGGCTTGACGGAACGTGGCGCCAGACTTTTTTCGCCCAGTAGCGAGCGCTGCAGCAAAGTGCCAAAGGCCTGTGCCGGCTCGGCCTTGCTGACGACATTGATGGTCGCATCGCTGAACAGCCGCGCGATCAGGCGCCGGCGCACCCCTTCATCAAGGTCGGCGAAACGCAGGCCCAATTGGTCCTCGCCGTGATTGCGCATGACTTCGACATCGAGCCAACCCAACTTGTCGATCCAGATCTGACCGCACAGACCCGGCTTGATCGAGGCAGCGAAGGCGCAATTGAGCGACGCGCCGCTAAGGGAAATATCCACCAGGCGCCCCGCCAGGACCTTGCCGCCGAAACGAAACCCGGTGGGTTTATCGAATGGAAAGCGCTCTTCGCCATGCAAGCGTGGGCGGTCGACACAGGCCACCAGGGTCGCGAGGTTGTACACCAGCGCAACCACCGTCCAGCAGAGATTGAATAGCATGTTGCCGTCGAACGAGGCAGCCGTGCTGATGGCGATATAGGCGCCAAACTGCGAAAGCAGGGTCAAGGCCAGGAAGAAACCGAACAGCTTCCCATGCACCATGGTTTTCGTCCGGTCGAGGCCCTTGGCGGTGACTTTGAACGGGCGCCCGAACGGTCGGATCATGGCGCTGGCGATGGTGGCAGTGACCGCCAGCGAGGCAACGATCTGCGTGACCTCGGTGAAAATCGGCAAGGTCCGTCGGTCCGTCACCCAGGTCCCATAACCCCAGAACGCAATCAGCGCCGGCATGCCGAACGCAAGGAAATCCAGCGGATTGGCGTAGAACCCGGCGATGCCGAAGTACCAGTACAGCACCGGCGACACCAGCATCATCAAGATGAAGGGTTTGGAAAACCAGTGCATCAGCCCATGGATATAGTGCAGCCGGTCATTGAGCGTGTAGCCGCTGCCGCGCAACGGCCCCTCCTTGAGCAATGCCACCTGGATCGTGCCCAGGCACCAGCGCCCACGTTGATTGATGTACTCGGTCAAGCCTTCGGCAGACAAACCAATGGACAGACGCTCATTCAACCAGCGGGTGACATAGCCTTTTTGCAACAAACGGTAAGTGGTGTAGATGTCTTCACACACCGAGCCTGTAGGAAAACCGCCGATTTCGGTAATCAGATCGCGCCGCACCACGAAGGACGTGCCGACACAAAACGCCGCATCCCAGCCATCCTTCGCCGGCTGGAATACATCGAAGAACACCCGTTGCTCATCCACCCAACAGGCCGACGTGCCGAGGTTGTGCTGGATGGGATCGGGGTTGTAGTAGAACTGTGGCGTCTGCACCAGGCCGACCCTGGGGTCGTCGAACAGCCCGAGGGTGCGCAGGAGGATCGGCTGCTGCGGCGCAAAGTCGGCATCGAGCACCAAAATGTACGGCGCGTTGCTCAGGGCCGCCGACTGGCGCAGGCCGTTGTTGAGATTGCCGGCCTTGGCGTGGGAATTGTCCGGGCGCCGCGCATACTGCACGCCCATTTCGGCGCAGTAGTCGCGCAGCCAGTCGCGGCGGGTGTCGTCGAGCACCCAGATGGTGAAGTTCGGGTAGTCGATGGCCTGGGCCGCAATGATGGTTTTTTCGAGGATTTCCAGGCCTTCGTTGTAGGTGGCGATGAAGATGTCCACCGCAGGGACCGCGCGGCCTTGTTCTCTGAGCCGGCGTTCACCGGCATCGGCATCTGCGCGGTGATCCGTCCGACAAAGCATCACGACGATGGAAAACAGCGTGTAACCAATCGCCAGCATCTCGAACAGCAGGAAGGTGTACGCCCAGACCGTGGCGAATCCGGAATGCCCATCGGGCAAGGTGTCGCGAATCCGCCAGGCCGCATAGTTGATCAGCAGGAAGGCGGTGATGGCACCGAAACCGACCCGCGCGGCCCATTGATCGCGGTGAGTCAGGCAGGTGAACAGAATCACCGCTGCCAGCGTCCAGAAATTGATTTGCAGCAGTTGCAGCGAGTCCAGTGCCTGCATGTCAGTCAGCCTCTCGCAAACCGGTAAAGGGATTGACGCCGGTGGCGGCAATGGCCGCCCACGCTGTGGCGCCCAGGTGAGGCAGGTGGTAGTAGAAAAAATCGTTGCTGACCGAGTCCGGGCCTATGGCCAGCCCGGTACTGATGCGTTCTGCCGGTGTTGCGAACAGCCAGCCGTTGCCCGCCTGCTGGGCCAGCAGCACGCTCCACAACGGCTGCGCCTTGTCACTGAGCCCGCTCAAGCGCGCCACGGCAGCGGCCTGGGCGGTGCCCTCGGTCCACAGGCCATCGGGGTCGCGGTTGAAACCGTAACCTTCGCCGGCACGGTGAGCGCGGTCGATGAAGGCGAAAACGCGCCGCCAGTCCTTGGGTGGCTCGTGCAGGGCGATCAACGGCCAGATCTGCGCGTCCAGCCCCGAGCGCACGCGGTCCGAGGTCTGGCCGTCCGCGCCCGTGCCGATCAGGAAACGCCCTTCCCCGGCGTCCCATTGGCTGGAGACAAACTGCCGGGCAATTTGCGCTTGTTTTGCCGAGTCCTGGTTCGGCGCCACCGCGTCGAGGGCCGACCACGCAGCGGCGAGGTCGACGTTATGCTCGGTGGATTTCCAGTTCTGCTGGACCTGCTTGTCAAAGTACCCGTAATAGCCACCACTGAATCCGGCGGGCGCTTGCCCGTCGTAGGTGTTTTGCTGCGACCAGTGCAGGGTTTTTCGCGCGGCTTCCAGGTAGGACGCCTCACCGCTCTGGCGAAATGCTTCCAGCAGCGCCAGTGCCGCCCAGGCTTGATTGCCGGTGGCGCTGCTAACTTGATAGGCGTCCTGGTTCCAGGCATTGCGCTCGACACTCCAGTAGCCCGGCAACTTCATCGACGGTGCCGCCACCGGGCCGGCGGCGTAGGCGTTGCGCAGGCGTCCGTCCTGGTACTCCGGGTCATGGCCTGTGGCGAACGCCAATGCATCGGCGATCCGCCGCGCCGACCCGGCCTTGCCGCAGGCAAACAAGGCGATGCTCGCCAGTGCGTTGTCGTAGGTGAACGCCACGCCGCGCAACGCCAGGATCGGCGCAGGCTGGCCATCCAGCGGCGGGTAACTGGCTACCAGCACCGGCCCCGCCGGCTGCGATGTCACGGCCTGATCCAGCGCCGCACAGGTCATTGCCGCCAGTTGCGGTCGGACTTGCGCGGCCCATCCGCTTGCCACTCCGGTCATCAACATCAACCCCACCATCGCTCGCAATACAATGCTCATGGCCGCGACACCTCGGCACTGGCCCACAATCCCGGGTTGCAGGTCATGGCGCGCTGGCTGTCCGTGAGGTCGGTGGCAAAAGTGCCGACCACGTACACGGAATTTTGCTCGGCATAGGGAAACGGCACGCTGTAGGTATTGGCGCGGATGTCCGAAGCGCTGGACAACAACTGCACCACACTGGCCTTGAGGGGCTGGTCGAGGCCGCGGATTTTCACGGTGAGCACGCTGTCGCGGTCGATCTTGCTGGCCATGCGCTCGGGAAACACCGCGATCACATAGCTCTGCGCGCAATCGGTGGCCCGCAGCAAGGTCGAACCGGCCTGCACCAGCGTGCCCTGGGGCGCCAGCAGTTCCTGGACAGTACCGGGCGAATACGCCACGACGTCGTAGCCGGCCATCATCCGGACGCGGTTCTGCTCGGTTTCGATCAGTTGGTTGAGATTGTCGAGTTCCTGCTGATAGGTCACCCGGTTGCGCGCCTGATTCTCCAGGCTGAGTTTCAGCGTGGTCATTTGCGCGCTGAGATCGAACATGCGCAGTTGATCGGGGTCGAGGTACACCTGTTTGTTGGCGGCACTCACGTCACCATCGGTGATCCGCAACTGCGAACGCACTGACTCGGCCGCGCCTTGCAACGAAGCCAGCTGCGCTTTCGACGAAGCCACCACCGCACCACTGACCGCCCCCTGAACGAACAACTCGAGATTGCGCTCGACCGTTTCCTGGGCATCGATCAACCGCGCGCTGGCGGCACTGTTCTCGGCTTTCAAGGCTTTTTGCGTGTAAAGCTGGCGGGTGTGAAACGCGGCCTGGTAACGCTGGCTGGTTTTCTCCAGCTCCTCGTAATACCGCTGATCGTGCTCGGCCTGGCTGGCCGAAGACGACAGCTGTTGCTCCAGGGTCAGGCGCCGGGTTTGCAGGGTCAGCAAGGTTTCCTGGTTCGCCCGCGGGTTTTCCACCACGGCAATCTTCTGGCCCTGGCTAAACGTCACCCCGGGCTTGACCGCCAGGGAACTCACCACGCCATCGATCGGCGTGGTCAACAGAATCACCGGCGCATTCAGAATCGCCCGGGTGGCCGAGGCCGACACCAGTGGCATGAGCAAAGTGGACATCAACAGCCAGACAACAAACCCCAGCACCCCCAATCCCACCAGGCGCGGTAACAGCGATAACAACTTCGAGCGTTCTTGCGCCATGTTCGACTCTCCCGATAGACCAACCGCATATCAGCCAGGCAATAGCAGGCCTGACTGCGAAAACACTTTTGGCAGGGTGAGCAAAACGTAATGGGTCTTTGCACGGCAATTAAGCCGACGCTGATTGATATGATTTTTATTGTGAGGTGAGCGGGAATGGGATTCCCGTCTTTTTGGAGAGTTGCGGTGGAGCATGACTATTGGGTTGCCCGAGGCAGAGCGGGCGGTGTCATTGGCGACACTAGATTCAGTGCCTTGGGGTGTCAAGTAATTGAATGGAGCAATTAAATGGCGTCAAATATGTAGCGGCTTGACGATTGGATCCATGTAGTGCGGTCCAAACGAAATCACCAACAACCTCTTATTTTTACTAATGATTTTTATTTTTTATACTGAAAGGAACTTTGTATCGAATATCAGACAATTCTTAAATTTCGAGCGGTAAGATTAAAAAAGTATAAGCCCCCATCAAGCCAAAACCGACTAACTCATTTTGTCGCATGTTACGGCTTCGCCAATTCCCATTGACACTCCTTCAACCTATCCACATCTGTACTACTTCCTTTGCGCATATCAATATTTCCGTTGGCGTCGAGAAAAATATGCATGCTTGGCCACTTCGGTTTGATGCTGATGCAGTGCCAACGCTGATTCTCGACCCCCCAAGAAAACTCCATGAAGAATTCGGGATCCGGAAATAGAAATCCGTGATCGACAACCACACTACCGGCAAACACCCTCCCCTTGTATATCCGGTCTTGAACATTCCATATGTACTGCAGCTCATGCAAAGCGTCCTGTGAATAATGGACAGTCGCTGTTGGTAATACAAAAGCATTCCAGATAAATATCGGAAAGAATATCAAAACCGGTAGCAGCAGAGGCACCAACGGAATCCATAGCCATCGTATATACCGGAAATAGGGTCTAGCGATTTTTTTCACTAACCCCACTCCCTAAATTTTCCGGGTGAATAACGAAAATCTGCATTTGCTTTTTAACTATTTACGTCGCTCATGGGCTTGCGGGATCTGTAATGCACTGCTTCAATCTATCTGAGTCCGTGCCCCTGCCTTCGCTTTGATCAATATCGCCATTGGCATCAAGGTAGATGTGCGTATTGGACCATTTCGGGGATATATTGACGCAGTGTCGGAGACCCTTATCGTTCCACCAAGAAATCTCCATGAAAAACTTCTCATCCGGAAAAAAAAACCCATAATCCCGTGTACTGCTGCCGGGGGGGAGATCTCCCTTGTAAATCCGGTGCTGCACATTCCAGATGAACCGGAGTTCATCCACGCCGTTCTTGGAGTAATGGACCGTTGCAGCTGGCAACACAATGATTCGCCAGAGTGCTATTAGCAAAACCACCAGCAGGGGAAGTAATAGCGGTAGCAAAGGAATCCATAGCCACAGAACGTAGCGTGATCTGGATTTATTTGCAAATGTGGACACGGATTCCTTTCCCCCATCTCTCTGGAGCAATTCCCAATACTTCACTCATGATGACCTGCGCATTTATACTTCCATTAGGGTACTGGTTGGCGAGCTTGATACCGATACTGATCGATACCCTATCAGCTACATCATCCCATGATCGCAACTTCGTCCAAGGACTGTCTGTAGGACGAGGGCCTAGAAGCCTTCTTTCCTCTTTTGGTTTTGTTAGCCACTCATCAACCTTACGGAAAGAATCCGAGGCGACCTGTTCAGCCCCTGCACCGTCTAATAGCAAGCTTTCTGAAAGCCCGCCTGCAGTACCAACATACCCATAGTGAATATTCGACCAGATATCGTAGTAGTACTCGTAATCCCCTTGCTTGTGTCGGACAACGCCGTTGTAAATCGCCTCCAGCTTCGGCTTATGGTCCCATTCCATATTTTGACCCACTTGCTTAGTCCAGATTGCCATCGCCTGCAGCTTTTGTGTCCATTCGATTCCGTTGAAATTCGGTGGTCCGGCCAACCTTGCGTACCAGGGTAACGACCGAAACTTCCTGGCTTCTGCGCCGCTGTCGTAGCTCAACAGCTCTTTCATTTTCAACACGTCCGGATGCTTGATGTTCCTATTCATCTCGCCAGCGATGTAGCTGGCCAGCGCTTCCATTTGGTCTGGATGGTTACAGACCTTGCTTCCACCAAGATCACCGAGGGGGTTAGCGACTTTATCTGCCAGCTTCAGATCAACCACCTGGGGCCTGGTTATAAAGCTGTTAGCAGCCGGGGTCGCCGGTGAGCTTGCGACCCTGGTGGCCAGCTGCGCAGAGTCAGCCTTGTTTTGATACGTAGCGGTGAGCACCGAGGGAATCAGCTCAGCCTTGCAAGGGCAGGTGCTGTAGCTATCCAGTGTGCCCGCCACTCGCTTTCCATGACTGATAACGTGCGAAACGCCACCGACGATCCGATACGTCTCCCCATCCTCTCCACACGTGACTCGATCACCTTCGCAGGCGTGGGCAACGCCAAACATCATGACTCGAGTGTCACCATCCAGAACCTTGCCACCACAGCTGGTTCGGTCATTCAAGCCGATGAAATGTCCTTCTTTCATTGAATTCCCACTCCGTTACTTGCGGCCGAGCCCGGAAAGTTTACGAAGATGAGTTGTGATCGCCACCCAATGAAACAAGGGTTGTCCAGACTACGCAGATTCTCTGGGGGATATGAGGGCTGCAAGCGTGCATTCATTTCAAACTCCTTATCCTTGGAAGGTGTTTAGAAATGATGCAGCGGACGCTGACAGCGTTGCGACTGCCACGGCGAGGTCAAAAAGACGATTCAGACGTTTCGTCAAACCGAACAGTCTTTTTCCTACAAAAATGTTTTTATTTGCAAAGAAAAGTCTGAAGGACGCACGAACAAAAACGCCCCGACCTGAGTCGGGGCGTTTTCACGTGCAGCTAAAAGAGCTTAGCGCGGGAAAGCTGGCGGGTTTACACCGGCCATGTCTTCCATCACGCGAACCACTTGGCAGCTGTAACCGAATTCGTTGTCGTACCAAACGTACAGTACAACGCGGTTATCCTGGGTGATGGTCGCTTCAGCGTCCACGACGCCTGCGTGGCGCGAGCCAACGAAGTCGGTGGAAACCACTTCCTGCGAATTGACGTAGTCGATCTGCTTGTGCAGGTCCGAGTGCATGGCCATCTGGCGCAGGTACTCGTTGATCTCTTCGCGGGTGGTGGCCTTTTCCAGGTTCAGGTTCAGGATGGCCATCGACACGTTTGGCGTAGGAA
Organism: Pseudomonas sp. V98_8; assembly: GCF_029967975.1. Classification (NCBI taxonomy): domain Bacteria; kingdom Pseudomonadati; phylum Pseudomonadota; class Gammaproteobacteria; order Pseudomonadales; family Pseudomonadaceae; genus Pseudomonas; species Pseudomonas sp. V98_8. Next base: position 37,108 of record NZ_JASCAE010000040.1, on the reverse strand, counting down.
CGCGAATCGCGTTGCCGGTCAGCTTGCCCTTGAGCACTGGCAGTGCCTTGGCGGCTGCGGTGGCGGCACCGGTCTCGGTGATTACCATGTTCAGCGGCGCGGCGCGGCCACGACGGCTGCCCTTGTGGAAGTTGTCGATCAGGTTCTGGTCGTTGGTGAACGAGTGAACGGTTTCGACGTGGCCGTTGACGATACCGAACTTGTCATTCACAGCCTTCAGCACCGGCACGATGGCGTTGGTGGTGCAGGAAGCGGCCGAGATGATCTTGTCGTCAGGGCTGATGTCGCCATGGTTGATGCCGTGCACGATGTTCTTCAGCGCGCCCTTGCCAGGTGCGGTGAGGATCACGCGGGCAGCGCCCGGGCAGGCCAGGTGCTGGCCCAGGCCGTCGGCGTCACGCCATACACCGGTGTTGTCGACGATCAGTGCGTTCTCGATGCCGTACTGGGTGTAGTCGACTTCGGTCGGGCTCTTGGCGTAGATAACCTGGATCAGGTTGCCGTTGGCGGTGATGGTGTTGTTGGCTTCATCAATGGTGATGGTGCCATCGAACGGGCCATGAACCGAGTCGCGACGCAGCAGGCTGGCACGCTTGACCAGATCGTTCTCGGCGCCTTTGCGCACGACGATGGCGCGCAGGCGCAGGCCGTCGCCGCCACCGGTTTTTTCGATCAGGATGCGCGCCAGCAGACGGCCGATACGACCGAAGCCGTACAGGACAACGTCGGTGCCTTTGCGGGCGGAAGCGTTCTGCTGGCCAACCACGTCGGCCAGTTCTTCACGCACGAACTGCTCGGCAGTACGGCCATTGCCTTCAGCCTTGAACTTGGCTGCCAGCTTGCCCAGGTCTACCGAAGCGGCGCCGAGCTTGAGCTCGCTCATCGCCTTGAGCAGCGGGAATGTTTCGTGGACGGACAGCTCGGTATCGTCGGTTTGACGGTGACGAGCAAAGCGGTGAGCTTTGAGAATCGCAATGACTGAACGATTGATCAGGCTGCGGCCATAGATCGAGCTCACCACATTGTTATTGCGGTAAAGCTGACCGATAAGCGGAATCATCGCTTCTGCGAGTGCTTCACGGTCGATCCATTCACCAAGACACTGGTCGGGCTTCTGAGTCACGGGAACCTTCCACATGTAGGGGCAGAAAAAAGGGGCTACATTATGCCGCCGCGCGCCTCGTGTAGCAATGCGCGCTTGTCGCACCGCCAGTAACAAAATCCCTTTCAAAAAAATCGCGCACCGCTGAAACCCAATGAAACCGGGGCCTCCAGCTTCGTCAATTTTTTGGGGACAGCGCAACCTTGTCCGTAACCATCCGTAACACCGGTTGGTTTTGCCACTACATAATCGCTATTTCCCAGTAAAAAACACCGCGATTTTGTCTTTACCACTACATTTCTCCTTACCCGCGTAATAGACACATCTGCGACTGACAGCCGGCACCCGGGACCGCTACAATTACCGACTTTGTCGCAACGCTTGGAGCTCAACCTTCCGTGCCCGTTCTGCGTCTACCGCTTCTCCCTGCCGCGGCAGGTAAACAGCACTGGGGCAACCTGCCCGGTGCCGCCCTGAGCCTGGCCATCGCCGAGGCCGCCAGCGCTGCCAAGCGCTTTACCCTGCTGCTCACAGCCGACAGCCAAAGTGCCGAACGACTGGAACAGGAGCTGGGTTTCTTCGCCCCGGATTTGCCCGTGCTGCATTTCCCCGACTGGGAAACCCTGCCCTACGACCTGTTCTCGCCGCACCAGGACATCATTTCCCAGCGCATTTCGGCGCTTTATCGATTGCCGGAACTGAGTCATGGCGTGCTGGTGGTGCCGATCACCACTGCGCTGCACCGCCTTGCGCCGACCAAATTCCTGCTCGGCAGCAGCCTGGTCCTGGACGTCGGCCAGAAGCTCGACGTCGAGCAAATGCGCACCCGCCTCGAGGCCACTGGCTATCGCTACGTCGATACCGTGTACGAACATGGCGAATTCACCGTGCGCGGCTCCTTGATCGATCTGTTCCCGATGGGCAGCAAGCTGCCTTACCGGATCGACCTGTTCGACGACGAAATCGAAACCCTGCGCACCTTCGACCCGGAAAACCAGCGCTCCATCGACAAGGTCGATTCGGTCAAGCTGCTGCCGGCCAAGGAATTCCCGCTGGAGAAAGAAGCCGTCACCCGCTTCAAGGCACGGTTTCGCGAGCGCTTCGATGTCGACTTCCGGCGCTGCCCGATCTTCCAGGACCTGAACAGCGGAATTACCCCCGCCGGCATCGAGTACTACCTGCCGCTGTTCTTCGAAGAAACCTCGACGTTGTTCGATTACCTGCCCCAGGACACGCAAGTGTTCTCGTTGCCAGGCATCGAGCAGGCCGCGGAAAATTTCTGGAACGACGTGCGCAACCGTTATGAAGAGCGGCGCGTCGATCCTTCGCGTCCTTTATTACCGCCTGCCGAGTTGTTCCTGCCAGTAGAAGACTGCTTCGCCCGCTTGAAAAACTGGCCGCGGGTGGTCGCCAGCCAACAGGATGTGGAGTCCGGCGCTGGCCGCGAGCGCTTCCCCGCAAGGGAATTGCCGAACCTGGCCATCGAAGCCAAGGCCACCCAGCCGCTGGCGGCGCTCTCGGGTTTCCTCGACGAGTTCCCTGGGCGCGTGCTGTTCACTGCCGAATCCGCGGGCCGTCGCGAAGTGCTGCTCGAACTGCTGGAACGCCTGAAGCTGCGGCCGAAGACCGTCGACAGCTGGCCGGACTTTGTCGCCAGCAAGGAGCGCCTGGCGATCACCATCGCGCCACTGGACGAAGGCCTGCTGCTGGATGATCCGGCCCTGGCGCTGGTCGCCGAAAGCCCGTTGTTCGGCCAGCGCGTGATGCAGCGCCGACGCCGTGAGAAGCGCGCCGACGCCAACAACGACGCGGTCATCAAGAACCTCACCGAGCTGCGCGAAGGCGCGCCGGTGGTGCACATCGATCACGGTGTCGGCCGCTACCTGGGGCTGACGATCCTGGAAATCGACAACCAGGCCGCCGAATTCCTCACCCTTGAATACGCGGAAAACGCCAAGCTTTATGTGCCGGTGGCCAACCTGCACCTGATCGCCCGCTACACCGGCAGCGACGACGCCCTCGCCCCCTTGCATCGCCTGGGCTCCGAGACCTGGCAAAAAGCCAAGCGCAAGGCCGCCGAACAGGTGCGCGACGTCGCGGCTGAATTGCTTGATATCTACGCACGCCGCGCCGCTCGTGAAGGGTATGCCTTCGCCGACCCGAAAGCCGATTACGCCACCTTCAGCGCCGGCTTCCCGTTCGAAGAGACGCCAGACCAGCAAACCACCATCGAAGCGGTGCGCGAAGACATGCTCGCGCCCAAGCCGATGGATCGCCTGGTGTGCGGCGACGTCGGCTTCGGCAAGACCGAAGTGGCCATGCGCGCAGCGTTCATTGCAGTGCACGGCGGTCGCCAGGTGGCGATCCTGGTACCGACCACCCTGCTCGCCCAGCAGCACTACAACAGCTTCCGCGACCGCTTCGCCGACTGGCCGGTGAGCGTGGAAGTGATGAGCCGCTTCAAGTCGGCCAAAGAGGTGAACGCGGCGATCGCCGACCTGGCCGAAGGCAAGATCGACATCGTCATCGGCACGCACAAGCTGCTGTCCGACGATGTGAAAATCAAAAACCTGGGCCTGGTGATCATCGACGAAGAACACCGCTTCGGTGTCCGCCAGAAAGAACAACTCAAGGCGCTGCGCAGCGAAGTCGACATCCTCACCCTGACCGCCACGCCGATTCCGCGCACGCTGAACATGGCCGTGTCGGGCATGCGCGACCTGTCGATCATTGCCACGCCGCCAGCCCGTCGCCTGTCGGTGCGCACCTTCGTCATGGAGCAGAACAAGAGCACGGTCAAAGAGGCCCTGCTACGTGAGCTGCTGCGTGGCGGCCAGGTCTATTACCTGCACAACGACGTCAAGACCATCGAGAAATGCGCCGCCGACCTCGCCGAGCTGGTGCCGGAAGCGCGGATCGGCATCGGCCACGGGCAAATGCGCGAGCGCGAACTCGAGCAGGTGATGAGCGACTTCTACCACAAGCGCTTCAACGTGCTGATCGCCTCGACCATCATCGAGACCGGCATCGACGTGCCGAGCGCCAACACCATCATCATCGAGCGCGCTGACAAGTTCGGCCTGGCGCAGTTGCACCAGTTGCGCGGCCGGGTCGGTCGCAGTCACCACCAGGCCTACGCCTACCTGCTGACGCCGCCGCGCCAGCAGATCACCGCGGACGCGGAAAAGCGCCTGGAAGCGATCGCCAACACCCAGGACCTCGGCGCGGGCTTTGTGCTCGCCACCAACGACCTGGAAATCCGCGGCGCCGGCGAGTTGCTTGGCGACGGCCAGAGCGGGCAGATCCAGGCGGTCGGTTTCACGCTGTACATGGAAATGCTCGAGCGCGCGGTGAAGTCGATCCGCAAGGGCGAACAGCCCAACCTCGAACAACCACTGGGCGGCGGTCCGGAAGTCAACCTGCGCGTACCGGCATTGATTCCCGAAGACTACCTGCCGGACGTCCATGCCCGCCTGATTCTCTACAAGCGCATCGCTTCGGCCACCGACGAGGACGGCCTCAAGGATCTGCAGGTCGAGATGATCGACCGTTTCGGCCTGTTGCCCGAGCCGACCAAGAACCTGATGCGCATCACCGCACTGAAATTGCAGGCCGAATTGCTGGGCATCAAGAAAGTCGACGGCGGCCCGCAAGGTGGTCGAATCGAATTCGCGGCACAGACCCCGGTCGACCCGCTGACCCTGATCAAGTTGATCCAGAGCCAGCCCAAACGCTACAAATTCGAAGGCGCGACGATGTTTAAATTCCAGGTGCCGATGGAGCGCCCGGAAGAACGCTTTAATACTGTAGAGGCGCTGTTTGAGCGTCTCATCCCGAAAACTGCTTGAAGGACGCCGCATGCGCCTGTTTCGCTCACTGACCTTGTTGATAACCCTGGTCGCCCCTTCGGTGTTTGCCGATGATCTGTATCAGATTGAAATGATTCTGGTGCGGCAGAATGCCGTGCCGGCGATTATCAGCCGTGCCGCGCCGGAAGACTGGGCCGCCGGCGCGCAAACCGTCAGCCCTGACAGCCTGCGCACGCCGAGCCTCAACAACGAAGTGGAAAAACTCACCGCCAGCAATGAATACAGTGTGCTGCTGCACAAGGCGTGGCAACAGACGCTCGGCGAGACACCGGTCAAGGTGGCTGTCAGCGACGGCAAGGAACAGTACGGCCAGTACCCGATCGAAGGCACCCTGAACCTGACGCTGGGACGCTTTACCGATGTGGATGCCGATTTCTGGGTCAACCAGTTCAACGACGACGGCCTGGTCACCGCCAGCGAACGCCTGAAACAGGAAAGCCACACCAAGAACGGCCAGCTCAATTTCCTCGACAACGGCCACCTGGGCCTGCTGATCAAGATCACCTCATTGACGGCGCCCGCTCCCCGGGAAGCCCCTGAAGTCGTCCCGGACTGATCGAGCCCCCCATGTCCGCGACCCTGAGCAAACCCCTGGCACCTTCCTGGGTCAGCCGATTCAAGGAACAGAGCCTGGAGCGCGGTCGCCGGTATGCCCTGGAGAATCGCGTCAGGATAGTCGAAGTCGGCGACGCGACGATCACCGCCGCGTGCGAAGGCTCTGGCGGTAACGTTTACCGTCAGACCATTCGCCTGCGCGAGTCGGCCAAAGGCACCTTGCTGATGGTCGATGCTACCTGCTCCTGCCCGGTGCACAGCAACTGCAAACATTGCGCGGCGGTGCTCCTGCAAATCCAGGAAACCCTCGACTACCCCGCCGCCGCCAAAGACGCCGAACTCCTGGAAAAACTCCAGGCGGTGCTGGAAAACCGCAGCCCCAAGGCACCACCGCAAGTGCTGGTGGACAACGTGCAACCGGTACCGCGCCTGTGGCTGGCGAGCATCGAGTTCAGCGCCTTCGAACCGCGCAACGGGCGGATGCAGCGCTACATCCAGCATCGCGCGGCGCTGTCTTTCGGTTACCTGGACGAATACGTTTCAGGCCAGAAGAATGCCGACATCCTGGTTCGCCAGGAGACCCAGACACTGCGGATAAAACGCCACCCGGACGTCGAACAGTCCTACCGGGAGCAGCTGCGAATCCTCGGTTTCAAGATCGCCACCCGGCAAAGCAAGGCCCTGCCGGAAAGCGCCGGCGAACTGTTCGAGATGGTCAACGACAGCGCCTGGCTGACCTTTACCCTCAATGAACTGCCAAAGTTGCGCACCCAGGGTTGGGAGCTGCAAATCAACGAAGACTTCGGCTTCGACCTGACTGCCGTGGACGACTGGTACGCCACGGTCGAACAGGTTCCGGAGCGCGACTGGTTCGACCTGGAGCTGGGGATCATCGTCAATGGCGAGCGGTTGAGCCTGTTGCCGATCCTGTTGAACCTGATGCGTTCCCACACCGAACTGCTCAATCCGGAACGCCTCGCTCGCCGGCGCGACGACGAGCTGATCCTGGTCAACATACCCAGCCGGCCGAACGCCGAGCACGGCCCGCTGCAAGTCGCCCTGCCCTTCGGCCGCCTGAAACCGGTACTGGCGACGCTTGGCGAGTTCTACCTTCAAGAACCTGGCGAAACCACGCTGCGCCTGAGCAAGGCCGACGCCACGCGCCTCAACTCACTGGAAGACCTGCCACTGCTCTGGGAAGGTGGCGAGCAGATCCGCAGCTTTGCCCAACGCCTGCGCGACATCAAGGACTACACCGCCTCGGCGCCGGACGGGCTGAACGCGACACTGCGCCCCTATCAACTCGAGGGCCTGAGCTGGATGCAGTCGTTACGCCAACTGGAAGTCGGCGGCATCCTCGCGGATGACATGGGCCTGGGCAAAACCCTGCAGACCCTGGCGCACATCCTCAGCGAGAAAAACGCCGGTCGCCTCGATCGCCCCTGCATGGTGGTGATGCCCACCAGTCTGATTCCCAACTGGCTCGACGAAGCGGCGCACTTCACTCCGCAACTCAAGGTACTGGCACTGTACGGCGCCAGTCGCAAAAAACATTTCGACAACCTCGCCGATTACGACCTGATCCTGACCACCTATGCCTTGCTGCCCAAGGACGTGGAACGCCTGGCGGCGCAGCCCTTGCACGTGCTGGTACTGGACGAAGCGCAATACATCAAGAACCCCAACAGCAAGGCCGCCCAGGCCGCCCGCGAGCTCAACGCCCGCCAGCGCCTGTGCCTGAGCGGCACGCCACTGGAAAACCACCTGGGCGAACTGTGGTCGCTGTTTCACTTCCTGCTGCCGGGCTGGCTCGGCGACGTCAAAAGCTTCAACAGTGATTACCGGGTGCCCATCGAAAAGCGCGCCAGCGAAGTCAGGCTTCAACACCTCAACAGCCGGATCAAACCCTTCCTGCTGCGTCGCACCAAGGAACAGGTGGCAACCGAGTTGCCGCCGAAAACCGAGATCATCCACTGGGTCGAACTCAACGAAACCCAGCGCGACCTGTACGAAACCATGCGCCTGGCCATGGACAAGAAAGTCCGCGACGAAATCACCCGCAAGGGCGTGGCACGCAGCCAGATCATCATCCTCGAGGCGCTGCTCAAGCTGCGCCAGGTGTGTTGCGATCTGCGCCTGGTCAATGAAGCCACCCTTCCGGCGCGGGGCAGCACCTCGGGCAAGCTCGACAGCCTGATGGAAATGCTCGAAGAGCTGTTCGAGGAAGGCCGCAAGATTCTATTGTTCTCGCAGTTCACCTCAATGCTGGCATTGATCGAAGAAGAACTGAACAAGCGCGGCGTGCCCTACGCGCTACTGACCGGACAGACCCGCGACCGTCGTACACCGGTGAAGGAATTCCAGAGCGGCAAGCGCCAGATCTTTCTCATCAGCCTGAAGGCCGGTGGTGTTGGCCTGAACCTGACGGAAGCCGATACCGTGATCCATTACGACCCCTGGTGGAACCCGGCAACGGAAAACCAGGCCACCGACCGCGCCTATCGCATCGGCCAGGAAAAGCCGGTGTTCGTCTACAAGTTGATCGCGCGCGGCACGGTGGAAGAGAAGATCCAGCATCTGCAGAAGGAAAAATCCGACCTGGCGGCGGGCGTCCTGGATGGACGACAGGCCGGGGACTGGAAGTTGCAGAGCGATGACATCGAGGCGCTGTTTGCGCCGCTGCCGGATAAGTTGGAGAAGCGCTGAAAACTGCGGCGCCGGGTAGATTGCTTTCGCGAGCAGGCTCGCTCCCACAGGAATGTCACCGAACCTGTGGAGCGAGCCTGCTCGCGAAGGAAGCGACTCGGTGTATCGGCCAGTCAGTCCGCGAGCACCCGCGCCAAGGTCGACCTCACCCTGACCATCCCCTCTCCTAACGCTCGCTCGATCTCTGCCATGCTGATCACCGATGCCGACTTGCCCGCCGCCGGATTCACCACCAGCGCCAGGCAGGCGTAATCCAGCTGCAGCTCGCGAGCCAGGGCCGCTTCGGGCATTGCGGTCATGCCAACGATGTCGCAACCATCGCGCTCCAGGCGCAGAATCTCGGCGGCGGTTTCCAGCCGCGGGCCCTGCATGCAGGCATAGACACCCCGATCGCTGAAACCCGCGCCTTCGGCCACCAGCGCTGCAATCAAGCGCTGGCGTAGCGATTCGCTGTAGGGGTAGGTGAAATCGATGTGGGTCACCGGCTCCAGGTCATCGGCAAAGTAGCTGTGCTCGCGGCCACTGGTGTAGTCGATCAATTGATGCGGCACGCAGAAATGCCCGGTGCCCATCGCCCCGTTGATGCCGCCCACTGCGTTGACTGCCAGAATGGCCTCGGCACCGGCCTGCTTCAGCGCCCAGAGATTGGCGCGATAATTCACCCGATGCGGCGCAAAACGGTGCGGGTGACCATGACGGGCGAGAAACAGCACGTCGCTGCCGGCATATTCGCCAATCTGCACTTCTGCAGACGGCGCGCCGTAGGGAGTGTCCAGCGCCAATGACTGGCGAATCTGCAGGCCTTCCAACCGGGTCAGGCCGCTGCCGCCGATAATCGCGTAAACCGTCATGGCGCCTCCTTCTCAATCGATAAGTTGTGCATCCCTGAGCGCACCGACGGCCGCCAGCCAGCGCGGATCCTGGCGGTATTCGGTGCTCGCATGCGCCTGGCCGCGCATCCGTGCAATGCGCGCCGACGGCTTGACCTGCAAACGCTGGGCGGCACTCAAGGCCAGTTCGGCGGCTGCGCGGTCGTTGCACACCAGGCCCATGTCGCAGCCGGCGGTCAACGCCGCTTCGATACGGCTGGCGGCATCGCCCACCACGTGGGCACCGGCCATGGACAGGTCGTCGCTGAAAATCACCCCGTCGAACTGCAGTTCGCCCCGCAGGATGTCCTGCAGCCAGCGCCGCGAGAAGCCCGCCGGCTGGGTATCGACCTGGGGATAAATAACGTGGGCAGGCATGACGGCGGCCAGCTGTTTGCTCAACTTGGCAAAAGGCACCAGGTCATGGGCACGAATCTGCTCGAGGCTGCGCTCGTCATTGGGGATCGCGACGTGGGAATCCGCCTCGGCCCAGCCGTGGCCAGGGAAATGCTTGCCCGTGGCCGCCATGCCCGCGCTGTTCATGCCGCGAATGAAAGCACCGGCCAGCAGCGCGGCACGCTGCGGATCCGCTTCGAACGAACGGGTCCCGACCACGGCGCTGCGCTGGTGATCGAGATCCAGCACCGGGGCGAAGCTCAGGTCCAGGCCAACGGCCAGCACCTCGGTGGCCATGATCCAGCCGCACTGTTCGGCCAGGTATTCGGCGTTCGGATTGTCGGCAATGGCGCGCATCGCCGGCAGGCGCACAAAACCCTGGCGCAGGCGCTGGACCCGCCCGCCCTCCTGGTCCACCGCCAGCAGCAGGTCGGGACGAATGGCGCGGATCGCCGCGCTCAACTCGCGGACCTGGCGCGGATGTTCGATGTTGCGGGCGAAAATGATCAGGCCGCCCACTTCGGGCTGGCGCAACAATTGACGATCTTCAGCCGTCAGCCAGGTACCGGCGACGTCCACCATCAACGAGCCTTGCAGGCCAGCAGTCATAACAATTCCTTGATAACGATAAACCCGGCTCGCAACGATACGCCGCCCTGGGCTGCACCCGGGAGGTCGGCGATCATCTGTGGGAAAGGGCGCAAAACGAGAGTCGGCATGGGCGGCTAGCTTATCGGATGTCAGCTGCCGCGCCCACCCATGAACGGTTAAACCTTGGCGGCAACCGGTGTCGATTTGCTACGAGGACGCAGTTGCGCGGTGGCCATGGCCGAGTCGGTGACACCGGATTCGGCACGCATGCCGGCTGCCAGGAACGGCACCATCAGGCGCATGACCTGCTCGATGGAGGTGTTGACCCCGAAGTCGGTTTCGGCGATGGCGCGCAAGGCCTTGATACCGGACATACTGAACGCGGCCGCACCCAGCATGAAGTGCACGCGCCAGAACAGTTCGATCGGCGGGATGCGCGGGGCAGCCTCGTTGACCAGCAACATGTAGCGGCGAAACACCTTGCCGTACATATCTTCCAGATAGCGGCGCAAATGCCCCTGGCTCTGGCTGAAGGCCAGCCCGAGCAATCGCATGAAAATCGACAGGTCATTGCCGCTGCGTGGCTGCACCACCAGCGCTTGCTCGACGAGGATTTCCAGCAATTCCTCGAGCGAAGGCTTGTTTTCCGGCTTGGCCTGGCGCCGCTCCAGCTCTTTATCGAGGCTGATGCAGAATGGCCCCAGGAAGCGCGAGAAGACGGCCTGGATCAGCGCCTTCTTGGAACCGAAGTGATAGTTCACCGCCGCCAGGTTCACGCCGGCTTTGCTGGTGATCAAACGCAACGAGGTTTCGGCGAAACCTTTTTCCGCGAACAACTGCTCGGCAGCATCGAGAATGCGTTCAACGGTTTCCGACTGGGCCATGGCTACTCCGCCTGACAAACACTTGTTTGAAACATACGTTTCAGCCCGTGCATTGTCAAGTCTGGCAGTTCGTTTCGGGAATGGTCGGTCATGCATTTAACCACACAACCGCAAAGCTTCCATCAGCCGGTTGAGCGACCGTCTGGCGGCGCACAAAAAAAGGGGCATTGCCAAGACCGTTCCACTGTATATAATCCCAGTCACTGTATAAAAAGACAGAGCGATCAATATGCTAAAGCTGACGCCACGCCAAGCCGAGATTCTGGCCTTTATCAAACGCTGCCTGGAAGACAACGGCTACCCGCCGACCCGCGCGGAAATCGCTCAGGAACTGGGTTTCAAGTCGCCTAACGCGGCGGAAGAACACCTCAAGGCGCTGGCCCGCAAGGGCGCGATCGAGATGACGCCGGGAGCTTCGCGCGGTATCCGCATTCCCGGCTTCGAGGCCAAGGCCGACGACTCCAGCCTGCCAATCATTGGCCGCGTCGCGGCTGGCGCGCCGATCCTCGCCCAGCAACACGTTGAAGAGTCCTGCAACATCAACCCTGCGTTCTTCCACCCACGCGCCGATTACCTGCTGCGCGTGCACGGCATGAGCATGAAGGATGTGGGTATCTTCGACGGCGACCTGCTGGCCGTCCACACCACCCGCGAAGCCCGCAATGGCCAGATCGTGGTTGCGCGAATCGGCGACGAAGTCACCGTCAAGCGCTTCAAGCGCGACGGTAGCAAAGTCTGGTTGCTGGCTGAAAACCCCGAGTTTGCCCCTATCGAAGTGAACCTGAAAGATCAGGAACTGGTGATCGAAGGCTTGAGCGTCGGCGTCATTCGCCGCTAAAGGAGGCTTTATGCAGTTCCCCTACACATCACAGCAAGCACAACTGCCGCTTCAGTTCGAGGCATTCATGGCACAGCCATTGGCGCCGATCCTGAAGGAAGCGGAGTCGCCCTGGAGCGCGGAACCCGAGGTGTTCAGTGAACTGTCTTTGCGTGGTGCAGCCGGGAACTGCCTGAACCTTCTGGCGCCGATCCTGCGCGAGCTCAGCCAGGACCAGGATGCTCGCTGGCTGACCCTGATCGCCCCGCCTGCCAGCCTGACCCAGGCCTGGCTGCGGGATGCCGGGCTCAATCGCGAACGCATCCTGCTGCTACAACCCCGTGGCGCCCAAAGCGCCCAGCAACTGACTTGCGAAGCCCTTCGCCTTGGTCGCAGCCACACAGTGGTCAGCTGGCTCAACCCGTTGAGCAAAATCTCACGGCAACAACTGATCAGCGCCGCCCGGACCGGGGACGCTCAAAGCCTGAATATTCGACTGGGTTAACGGCACACGCTGAACGCGTGGGGCTTCTGCAAGGATAGAGAAGCCTATTAAAGGCAGTGCCGGAAAAACCGACAGGCGGAGATCAATGAAGGACCCGCGGCCCCTCTTCTTTCTCGAATTCACCTTCAACCATACGTCCCGCCATCTGCACACCGACGCTCAACATCGCCTTGGCGACTTCCACGTGCTGGCCTTGCAGGAACGCCTTGGCATCCTCGGAGAAATCCAAAGTAACCAGAGAACCCTCGTCCTCTGCCCTGCGCAGTTCGATTCGGCCGTCTGGTAACTCGACAATTTCTAGAAAGGACGTTGGCATAAAGGTCTGTTCTCCACGGAAGGCGAGCATTATATAGGCATCAGCCAAGCTTCGCTCGGGATCTTGACCAGATACCCTCGCAAAAAACGACTCGGCAGCCGAGCAAACAACCCCAAGGGTCGCCTGCTGCGCTGTTTAGTTGATCAGCACTCGTTCAAGCCTTCGCGAAAACGGATGGCCAGGCTTTTCAGGTTTTGCCGCCAGCTCTCCAGCTCCTCGCGACCCAGCTCCTGGGGCGCCTCTTCTTCATCGAGGTTTACCGCCACGATCAACGGCTGCGTCACATCACCCTTAGGCTTGTGCGGCGCTCGAGGCGGCTGGAACAACGCAGCATGGGCAGCCAGCAACTTGGCCAGCCAGGTTTCCGGGTTGTTGGCGAGTTCGACCATCTCGGCCATTTCCGGAATGGCGATACTGTCCAACACTTCGCGGGTCAGCAACGACTCGGCCCGGGAAGCATTGGCCTGGGGCAAACGATAGAAACCGGCGATTTCGTGACACAAGCCCAACAAGGCTCCGTAGAGGTGAAACAACGCCGATTCTCGCTCCGCCTGGATCAGCGCCAAGGCATTCATCGCCCGCCCCTGTTCAGCCTTGGCGAGCGCTTCCAGCGACAGGCCGGCGAAATAAATCTTCTGGTTGGTACGGGTATAGAGTTCGTGGGCCATGACGGCAGCCTCCACAACGAAATAATTGCTTCACGCAGGTCAGACAGTGTCGTGGATCAACTACTTCTCCCGCAAGTATTGTCTGATCGTGAAATAGATACCGGCTCGATAAATCACCGCACCACTCGATGCCCCGCTTGGGCACGGCATGCCCTCTCTCCGGCATTGCTCCGTGGGTCGCCGCGATGGGCCATCATGGTTCAACGGGGCACTCGCGATCAAAAGCAGAGCGAGGCGCCCTGTAGGAGCGAGCATGCTCGCGAAAAACCTGAGGGCACCACGGGGTGTCAGGCTCCCCGCGTTATCGTTGACGTTCATCGCGAGCCTGCTCGCTCCTACAGGAGATCGGGTACAGCCGCAAGAGTTTGGTCGGCTGTCAGGCCGCCTGCGCCGGCAAGCCGGAATCCTACAGACAGCACAAACAAAAAAGCCGCATGAAAACCCGAGGGTCGTCATGCGGCATTTTATGTTTGGCGGTATTTACGCCTTCGCAGCCGGCCGCTTGTCCTCGACCTTCCACTTGCCACCGTCGTAGAACGCCTTCCAGCCAGTTGGCTTACCGTCGACTTCGGACTGTACGTATTGCTCCTTGGTCTTGCGGCTGTAACGGATCACAGCAGGCAGGCCATCCGGATCTTTCTTTGGCGCTTCGCACAGGAAGTGGTACTTCGGATCGATCTCATCCTTGTGCGGCACGATCTCGAGCACCAGCGGTGCGCGGGTCTCGCGGTTTTTCGGGAACTGGCTGGCGGCCAGGAACAGGCCCGACGCACCGTCGCGCAGGATGTAGGTGTCGTTGACCTTTTCGCATTTCAGCTCAGGCATCTTCACCGGGTCCATCTTCGGCGGCGCCGCATCACCGCTTTTCAGCAGTTTGCGGGTGTTCTTGCAGGTCGGGTTGGTGCAACCGAAGAACTTGCCGAAACGGCCGGTCTTGAGCTGCATCTCGCTGCCGCACTTGTCGCATTCCAGGCTCGGACCTTCATAGCCCTTGATGCGATAGGTGCCCTCTTCGATTTCGTAGCCATCGCAATCCGGATTGTTACCGCAGATGTGCAACTTGCGCTTCTCGTCCAGCAGGTAGGCATCCATTGCCGTGCTGCAGATCGGGCAGCGGTGCTTGCCACGCAGCACCAGCGATTCCGATTCACCCTCGTCGTCCGCGGCGATTTCATCGCCCGGCACCAGGTTGACGGTCGCCTTGCAGCGTTCTTTCGGTGGCAGGCTGTAGCCCGAGCAACCGAGGAACACGCCGGTCGACGCGGTACGAATCTGCATCGGACGCCCGCAAGTGGTGCACGGAATATCCGTCATCACTGGCTGGTTGGCGCGCATGCCACCGTCCGGACTCTCGGCTACCTCGAGTTTTTTCTTGAAGTCGCCGTAGAACTCATCGAGCACGTTTTTCCAGTCGCGTTCGCCCTGGGCCACGTCGTCGAGGTGCTCTTCCATGCCGGCGGTGAAGCCGTAGTCCATCAGGTTGGAGAAGCTCTCGGCCAGGCGCTCGGTGACGATGTCGCCCATCTTTTCCGAATAGAAGCGACGGTTGTGCAGCGCCACGTAGCCGCGGTCCTGGATGGTCGAAATGATCGCCGCGTAGGTCGAAGGACGACCAATGCCGCGTTTTTCCATTTCCTTGACCAGGCTGGCTTCCGAGTAACGCGCCGGTGGCTTGGTGAAGTGCTGGGTCGGATCAAGCTTGATCAGCTTCATAGCGTCGCCCTGGGCCATGTCCGGCAGCACGTCGTCGTCGCCCGGCTTGGCGATTTGCGGCATGACGCGGGTGTAGCCGTCGAACTTGAGGATACGGCCCTTGGCACGCAGCTCGAAGTCGCCGGCACCGACGGTGACCGTGGTCGACAGGTATTGCGCCGGCAGCATCTGGCAGGCGAGGAACTGGCGCCAGATCAGCTCGTAGAGGCGCTCTGCATCACGCTCCATGCCCGACAGCTTGCTTGGCTCAGTGTTGGCGTCAGACGGACGAATCGCTTCGTGAGCCTCTTGTGCGCCTTCCTTGCTGCTGTAGACGTTCGGGTTTTCCGGCAGGTACTTCTTGCCGAACTCGCTTTCAATATAGGTACGCGCCATCGCCACGGCATCGGCCGAGAGGTTGGTGGAGTCAGTACGCATGTAGGTGATGTAGCCGGCTTCGTACAGACGCTGGGCCATCATCATGGTTTTCTTCACGCCAAAGCCCAGGCGGTTGCTCGCGGCCTGCTGCAAGGTGGACGTGATGAACGGGGCCGACGGCTTGCTGCTGGTCGGCTTGTCTTCGCGCTTGACGATGCTGTAGCTGGAAGACTTGAGCTTCTCCAGCGCCGCCATGGCCTGGGCTTCGTTGAGCGGCTTGAAGGCTTCGCCCTTCTCCCGAGCCACGTCGAAACGCACGGTCGCGCCCTTGGCGGTGCCGAGGTCGGCGTGGACTTCCCAGTACTCTTCCGGGATGAACGCGCGGATTTCACGCTCGCGCTCCACCACCAGCTTCACGGCAACCGACTGCACACGACCGGCGGACAGGCCGCGGGCGATCTTGGCCCACAGCAGCGGCGACACCATGTAACCCACCACGCGGTCGAGGAAACGACGCGCCTGCTGGGCGTTGACCCGATCGATGTCCAGCTCGCCTGGCTGGGAGAAGGCTTCCTGGATCGCCTTCTTGGTGATTTCGTTGAACACCACGCGCTTGTAGCGGCTGTCGTCACCACCAATGGCTTCGCGCAGGTGCCAGGCAATGGCTTCCCCCTCGCGATCCAAGTCGGTTGCGAGATAGATGGTGTCAGCATCCTTGGCGAGCCGGCGCAGCTCCTCGATGACTTTTTCCTTGCCCGGAAGGATCTCGTACTTGGCTTTCCAGCCGTGATCGGGATCGACACCCATGCGCGCGACCAGCTGCTTGCGCGCCTTTTCCTTCGGCGACAAGGCCGGCGCTTCGCCCGCGGCAGCCTTGCCGCGCTTGGCGGCTGGCTCTTTGCTGGCGCTAGCCGAACCGCTGGTGGGCAGGTCTCGGATATGGCCGATACTCGACTTCACCACGTATTCGTTGCCCAAATACTTGTTGATGGTCTTGGCCTTAGCCGGGGATTCCACAATGACCAGCGATTTGCCCATGGATCAGAAAATTCCTGAATTCTAGAAGTGAAAGGCGGTTGGCGCCTGACGCGGCACCGCTATATATAGTGGCTGCAAGGTGAGGTCAAGCGCAGGGTTTTGCGCGCACTCAGCTTATGGCTTGTTAAAAAGGCTTGGCTCGGCTTGCACCAAAGCAAAGCGCGGCACCTGTTCGCCGTCAACCTCGACCGACTCCAGGAACATGCTCAAGGGGCGTACCCAAAAGCCGTAATCGCCATACAGGGCTTGGTAGAAGACCACTTCTTCCTCGGTTTCCGAATGCCGCGCGACACTGAATACACGGTACTGCGGACCTTTGTAATGTTGGTAGAGCCCAGGTTGTATCGGCATGCTTCGGCCCTCACTCAAATCAGCTTGAAATAAAAAATAAAAAAATCCGCAAAAACAAAAACCGGGGCACTTGGCCCCGGCTTCCGTCAACGCAACGCTTAAACGCGTTCGAAGACGGTGGAGATGCCTTGGCCGAGACCAATGCACATGGTGGCTACCCCAAGGTTGCCGCCATTCTGCTTCATCACGTTCAGCAAAGTGCCGGAAATCCGCGCACCGGAGCAGCCAAACGGGTGACCCAGGGCGATCGCGCCGCCGTGCAGGTTAACCTTCTCGTTCATCTTGTCGAGCACTTTCAGATCTTTCAACACTGGCAAGGCCTGTGCGGCGAAAGCTTCGTTGAGCTCGAAGTAGTCGATGTCGGAGATACTCAGGCCCGCACGCTTCAATGCTTTGTGCGTGGCCGGTACTGGACCATAGCCCATGATCGCCGGGTCCACACCGGCCACTGCCATCGAGCGGATCACCGCCAGAGGCTGGATGCCCAGGTCCTGCGCACGCTGCGCCGACATCACGATCATGCACGAGGCACCGTCGGTGATCTGCGACGAAGTACCAGCAGTCACGGTGCCCCCCTTTGGATTGAAAGCAGGCTTGAGAGCCGCCAGGCTTTCCAGGGTAGTTTCCGGACGAATGGTTTCGTCGTAGTCGAAGGTTTTCAGGAAACCGTTCTCGTCGTAGCCCTGCATCGGGATGATTTCGTCCTTGAACTTGCCTTCCACGGTCGCCTTGTGGGCGAGTTGGTGGGAGCGCAAGCCAAAAGCGTCCTGCTGTTCGCGAGTGATGCCGTGCATCTTGCCCAGCATTTCCGCGGTCAGGCCCATCATGCCCGAAGCTTTTGCCGCGTACAGCGACATGTGCGGGTTCGGATCGACACCGTGCATCATGCTCACGTGACCCATATGCTCGACGCCGCCAACCACGAAAACGTCACCGTTGCCGGTCATGATCGCTTGCGCAGCCGTGTGCAGGGCACTCATCGAGGAGCCACACAGGCGGCTGACGGTCTGGCCGGCCGAGGTGTGCGGGATCTGGGTCATCAGCGACGCCATGCGCGCGATGTTCCAGCCCTGCTCCAGGGTCTGGTTCACACAGCCCCAGATCACGTCTTCGACTTCAGCAGGGTCGACCTTGACGTTGCGTTCCAGCAGCTTGCTGATCAGGTGCGCCGACATGTCTTCGGCGCGGGTGTTGCGGTGCATGCCGCCCTTGGAGCGGCCCATCGGAGTACGACCGAAGTCGACAATCACGACGTCTCTTGGATTCAAGCTCATAAAATTTCACTCTCGCTCAAAAGTTGGGACGCTTAACCGAAGAACCGCTGGCCGGTCTTGGCCATTTCACGCAGTTTTGCGGTCGGGTGGTACAGCGCGCCCAAATCAGCGTACTGGTCAGCCAGGGCAACGAACTCTGCAACACCGATCGAATCGATGTAGCGCAGCGCACCGCCACGGAATGGAGGGAAACCAATACCGTAGACCAGGCCCATGTCGGCTTCGGCGGCGGTTTCGACAATGCCGTCTTCCAGGCAACGCACGGTTTCCAGGCACAGTGGGATCATCATCCAGTTGATGATGTCTTCATCGGTGACTTCGCGCTGTTCAAAGACGATGGGCTTGAGCACTTCCAGTACCGACGGGTCGGCGACTTTCTTTTGCTTGCCCTTCTTGTCGGTCTCGTAGGCGTAGAAGCCCTTGCCGTTCTTCTGGCCCAGGCGCTTGGCTTCGTAGAGCACATCCACGGCCGAGCGAGTGTCGTCCTTCATGCGGTCCGGGAAGCCTTCAGCCATCACGTCGCGACCGTGGTGGCCGGTGTCGATGCCGACCACGTCCATCAGGTACGCCGGGCCCATCGGCCAGCCGAATTTTTCCATGACCTTGTCGATACGGACGAAGTCCACACCGGCGCTGACCAGCTTGGCGAAACCGCCGAAGTACGGGAACAGCACGCGGTTGACCAAAAAGCCCGGGCAATCGTTGACCACGATCGGGTTCTTGCCCATTTTCTTGGCGTAGGCAACGGTAGTGGCCACTGCCAGCTCGCTGGACTTCTCGCCACGAATCACTTCCACCAGCGGCATCATGTGCACCGGGTTGAAGAAGTGCATGCCGACGAAGTTTTCCGGACGCTTGAGGGCCTTGGCCAGCAAGGTGATGGAAATGGTCGAGGTGTTGGACGCGAGGATGGTGTCCTCCTTGACCTTGTCTTCGACTTCGGCCAGAACAGCTTGCTTGACCTTCGGGTTCTCGACGACGGCTTCAACCACCAGGTCCACGTGACCGAAGTCGCCGTAGGACAGGGTCGGACGAATGCCGTTGAGCACTTCAGCCATTTTCGCGGCGGTCATGCGGCCCTTGTCAACGCGGCCAACCAGCAGTTTGGCGGCTTCGGCCAACCCCTGCTCGATACCGTGCTCGTTGATGTCCTTCATCAGGATCGGCGTGCCTTTGGACGCCGACTGATAGGCGATGCCGCCACCCATGATGCCGGCGCCCAGTACGGCAGCCTGCTTCACGTCCTTGGCGATTTCGTCGTAGGCCTTGGCTTTTTTCTTCAGTTCCTGATCGTTCAGGAACAGGCCGATCAGGCTCTGTGCAGCGGCGGTCTTGGCCAGTTTGACGAAGCCGGCAGCTTCGATTTCCAGGGCCTTGTCACGACCGAAGTTCGCGGCTTTCTGGATGGTCTTGATCGCTTCGACCGGGGCCGGGTAGTTCGGGCCCGCTTGACCGGCCACGAAACCCTTGGCGGTTTCGAACGCCATCATTTGTTCGATTGCGTTCAGCTTGAGCTTTTCAAGCTTCGGCTGGCGCTTGGCCTTGTAGTCGAACTCGCCGGAAATGGCGCGCTTGATCATTTCCAGCGCAGCTTCCTGCAGTTTTTCAGGGGCAACCACGGCATCGACGGCACCGACTTTCAGCGCGTCTTCAGGACGGTTTTCCTTGCCGGCGGCGATCCACTCGATGGCGTTGTCGGTACCGATCAGGCGCGGCAGGCGCACGGTACCGCCGAAGCCCGGGTAGATGCCCAGCTTGACTTCCGGCAGACCGATCTTGGCCTTGGTCGACATGACGCGGAAGTCCGCTGCCAGGCACATTTCCAGACCACCGCCCAACGCGATGCCATTGATCGCGGCGACAGTCGGGACGTTGAGGTCTTCGAAATCGCTGAAAATCTTGTTGGCTTCGAGGTTGCCAGCCACAAGCTCTGCATCCGGCAGCTTGAAGTTGTCGACGAATTCGGTGATGTCGGCGCCGACGATGAACACGTCCTTGCCACTGCTGACGATCACACCCTTGATCGAAGCATCTGCCTTGATGGCGTCCACGGCCTGACGCAGTTCGTTCAGGGTTAGACGGTTGAACTTGTTGACGGACTCACCCTTGAGGTCGAACTTCAGTTCGACGATGCCACTTTCAAGAGCCTTAACCGTGATGGCTTTACCTTCGTAAATCATCAACTGATCTCCACGATATGGAAGCTGAACAGTACACGCCGGACGCAGGCGGATGGCTGGCAGGGACGTCACTCGTCGATGCTACGCCTATCCACCCGGCACACCCGCCAACGCGATAGTCGGGATTCTGTAGGAGCTGTTTGTCGTACAAACGCTCATTTCATACGCCCGTTTGATTTGGGTACGCCACCTTCACGGAAATTCCGACAATTGTCAATCGCCCAAAGTGTGGGTTGAGAGGCGACTTGACGGTCATTTCTGTAGGACGAAGGCCTGCAACACGAGGTTGCATGAGCAATCATTCATAGAATCAATCTTTAGAAAATTCGCCCTAATTCACTGCAGCCTGTGTTTAACAAGCTACGCTGGCGAAACCCGGGGAAAAAACTGAACGCTTTTGGCGAATGCCCAGCGTAAGATCAGCCCAAACCGAATTACCGGCCTGCCTGGCCAACCTGCCCGATGACGTTGTCGGGCTTTTTATTGCCTGCAAAAACCCACGCGCGCCCTTGTAGGAGCTGCCGTAGGCTGCGATCTTTTGATCTTGCTTTTAAAAAATCGAAAGATCGCAGCCTGCGGCAGCTCCTACAGGGGATGGGAGTGTCTGCGGGGTTTAGGCCAGCGCCTTGAGGGTAGCATCGATATTTTGCAAAACGGCCGCCTCACCCTTCTCACCCCAATACAACGTGATCATCTGCTTGTCGGCCTCGACCTTGTAGACGTTGTCTGGCAATTTTTCGAAATGATTTAGCAGTGCCCGATCCTCGCAGGGTTCCTGCCATTGGTTGACCCACAAACCCGGTGATTTTTGCCAATAACTCCAGCACGCCGGCTGATTGCCCCGCCGTGGTCGGTGGTACTGCGCACACGGGTTTGGCGGTTCCTGGGCGAGCCAGTGCGGCCATTCCTGAGGCGCCAGCTGCATGGCCAGGCCAATGCGTCGCGCCTCCATGCGCAGGGCCATGCGACCACTCTGATGGCGCGAGGGTCGCAGCCATGCCAAGGGGCTCAACACCACCAGCAGGATTGACACCACTATCCAGACCGTCATATCTGTACTCCCGATTCTTGATGAGCGCATTGAGTCACTTTGGAAACACTGCGCTTGAAACCAGCCATACTTACCAATATTGCAACCCTCAGGAGGAGCACCTCATGCCCTACAACCACATTCTGGTCGCTGTAGACCTGACCGAAGAGTGCGACCCTGTCATCCACCGTGCTCGCGAGCTGGCGGTGAGCAACGGGGCCAAATTGTCCCTGGTGCATATCGTCGAGCCCATGGCCATGGCCTTTGGTGGCGATGTGCCAATGGACCTGTCACAACTGCAACAACAGCAGTTCGACCAGGCCAAGGAGCGACTTGAGCGCCTGAAACACAAGTACAGCGAACTCGAAGGCGCCAATTGCCACCTGACCTATGGCCAGCCACGCCAGGAAATCCACCACTTCGCCAAGGAGCAGCAGTGCGACCTGGTCGTGGTTGGCAGTCACGGTCGCCATGGCCTGGCACTGCTGCTGGGCTCCACGGCGAACGACGTGCTGCACGGCGCGCCTTGCGATGTGCTTGCCGTGCGCCTGCAAAGCAAAAGCTGACAACACCGCCCTCCCTGTGGGAGCGAGCCTGCTCGCGAATGCGTTGTGATGGTCGACAAATTTGTTGAATGTCAAGCCGCTTTCGCGAGCAGGCTCGCTCCCACAAGGGATCTGCAGTAATCCGCAGATCGCATTGCATAAGAAAGCCCGGCGTTCACGTGTGTGAAGCCGGGCTTTTTTATTGCCGGATCAATCAGGCATCCAGCTCGGCCCAGCGCTCGACCATGATGTCGAGTTCAGCCTGCAACTGTGCCAGCTGAGCAATCACCGCAGCGGTTTCCGCAGCCGGGCGCAAGTAGAAGCCCGCATCGGCCATCTGCCCCTCAACCGCGACGATCTGCTGTTCCATGGCTTCGATCTGCCCTGGCAACGCTTCCAGCTCTCGCTGCAACTTGTAGCTGAGCTTCTTCTTCGCCACTGGCGCCTCGACGGCGGCTGCTACAGGCGCGGGCTCGGCCTTGACCACGGCCGAGTTCAGGTCGGCCTTGCCGGACTTGCTCTCGGTCACGCCCAGCAGGCGCGGGGAACCGCCCTGGCGCAGCCAGTCCTGATAACCGCCAACATACTCGCGAACCTTGCCTTCACCTTCGAAGACCAGAGTGCTGGTGACCACGTTGTCGAGGAATGCCCGGTCGTGGCTGACCATCAATACGGTGCCGTTGAAGGTCAACAACACTTCTTCGAGCAGCTCGAGGGTTTCAACGTCGAGGTCGTTGGTCGGTTCGTCGAGCACCAGCAGGTTTGCCGGCTTGCTGAACAGCTTGGCCAGCAATAGGCGGGCACGCTCGCCACCGGACAGCGCCTTGACCGGCGTGCGGGCACGCTGCGGGCTGAACAGGAAGTCGCCGAGGTAGCTCAGCACGTGGCGGCTCTGGCCGTCGATATCGATGAAGTCGCGACCTTCGGCGACGTTATCGATCACGGTCTTTTCCAGGTCGAGCTGATGACGCAACTGGTCGAAGTAGGCGACATCGATCTTGGTGCCTTCTTCCACCTTGCCGCTGGTGGGCTGCAGGCCACTGAGCATCAGCTTCAGCAGGGTGGTCTTGCCGGTGCCGTTGGCACCGAGCAGGCCGATACGGTCGCCGCGCTGCAGCACCATGGAGAAGTCCTTGATCAGGAACGGACCGCCCGGGTGAGCGAAGCTCACGTTCTCGAGCACCATCACCTGCTTGCCGGACTTGTCGGCGGTTTCCAGCTGGATGTTGGCCTTGCCGGTGCGTTCACGACGCTCGCTGCGCTCGACGCGCAGGGCCTTCAGCGCGCGTACGCGGCCTTCGTTACGGGTACGACGGGCCTTGATGCCCTGGCGAATCCACACTTCTTCCTGGGCCAGGCGCTTGTCGAACAGTGCGTTGGCGGTGGCTTCGGCGGCCAGCTCGGCTTCCTTGTGCACCAGGAAACTGGCGTAGTCGCCGTTCCAGTCGATCAGGCCGCCGCGATCCAGTTCCAGGATGCGGGTCGCCAGGTTCTGCAGGAAGGAACGGTCGTGCGTGATGAACAGCACGGCGCCCTGGAAATCCTTAAGCGCCTCTTCCAGCCAGGCGATTGCACCGATGTCCAGGTGGTTGGTCGGTTCGTCGAGCAGCAGCAGGTCTGGCTCGGACACCAGGGCCTGGGCCAGCAGCACGCGACGACGCCAGCCGCCGGACAATTCGGCGAGGGTCTTGTCCGCCGGCAACTGCAGGCGACTCAGGGTGCTGTCGACCAGGGTCTGCAGACGCCAGCCGTCGCGGGCCTCGAGGTCGTGCTGGACGTGCATCAGCTTGTCCAGGTCCGCTTCGGTGACGCAGTTCTGGCTCAGGTGGTGATATTCGGCGAGCAACGCGCCCACACCGTCCAGGCCTTCGGCAACCACGTCGAACACTGTCCGCTCGTCGGCTACCGGCAATTCTTGCGGCAATTCGCCAATCTTGAGCCCGGGTGCGCGCCAAACCGAGCCGTCATCGGGCTTCTGGTCGCCCTTGACGAGCTTCATCATGCTGGACTTGCCAGTGCCGTTGCGGCCGATGATGCACACCCGCTCTCCACGGGCGATCTGCCAGGACACCTTGTCCAACAACGGCATAGCGCCGAAAGCAAGGGACACATCGCTGAATTTGAGCAGGGTCATGAGCTTCTCCAAAAACCGGGCGCGCATTCTACCTGAAACGGGGCTCCAGCAGGCCGGCAATTTCACCTTGGCAGCACTCTGCACAACAAATGTTGCGAACTGATGCAGACCGGTCGGCAAAGCTTTCGCCCGTTGCTGGCAAAAGGCTAAGCTACAGATAATCAGTGCGGGCATCGCCAGCACTTGTCATGTTTTTTCTGTCCGGACGTCTCATGCGCAGTCGCCTTCTCAATTTTTTGTCATGTTTTTTACTTTCTGCCGCTGCCGTTCAATCCGCACAGGCGGTGGACCTGTCTACCCAACGCCAATACTACGATGAAGCCAAGCGCGCCCTGGCGAAGGGCGACACCGGGCCGTATTTCCGCTACAGCCAGGCCCTGGCCGACTATCCGCTGGAGCCATACCTGGCTTACGACGAACTGACCGCGCGCTTGAAAACCGCGAGCAATGCCGAGATTGAGAAGTTCCTCGCCGAACACGGTGACCTGCCCCAGGCCAACTGGATGAAGCTGCGCTGGTTGCGCTGGCTGGCGGAACGCGGCGACTGGGCGACCTTCGTCAAGTATTACGACCCCAAGTTGAATTTCACCGAACTGGACTGCCTCAACGCGCAGTACCAGATCAGCCACAACCTCAAGACCGAAGGCTACGCCAACGCCAACAAGCTCTGGCTAAGCGGTAAAACGCAACCGGCAGCCTGTGATGCCCTGTTCGGCATGTGGGCCGCCGAAGGCCAGTTGACCGAGCAGAAACGCTGGGAACGCGCCAAGCTCGCCGCCCAGGCACGCAACTACCCACTGGCCAACAGCCTGGTCAATGGCTTGACCACCCTCGCCCCCCGTGGCCGCCTGCTGGTCGATGTGGCCCAGAATCCCGAGCTGCTCAATTCGCCGTCGCGTTTCGCCCCGGCCGACGAACCGATGTCGGACATTGTCAGCCTCGGCCTGCGCCGCCTCGCCCGTCAGGATCCGGACAGGGCCATGGCCCTGCTAGACGGTTACGCCAGCAGCATGCACTTCTCGCGCGACGAAAAAGTGGCCATCGCCCGGGAAATCGGGCTGACCCTGGCGCGACGTTTCGACAGCCGCGCGCTGGACATGATGACCAAATACGACCCGGAACTGCGCGACAACACGGTGTCTGAGTGGCGCATGCGTCTGCTGCTGCGCCTGGCGCGCTGGGACGATGCCTACCAGTTGACTCGCCGCCTGCCCCAGGACCTGGCCACCACCAACCGCTGGCGCTATTGGCAAGCCCGTAGCCTGGAACTGGCGCAGCCGCAGAACCCGGAGGCACTGAACCTCTATAAGAGCCTGGCCCGCGAGCGCGATTTCTATGGTTTCCTCGCCGCCGACCGTTCGCAGTCGCCGTATTCTTTGAACAATAAGCCGCTGGTGCTCAGCCAGGCGCTGATCAACAAAGTGCGCAATACCCCTGGCATACGCCGCGCCCTGGAGTTTCACGCCCGCGGGCAGATCGTCGACGGTCGCCGCGAGTGGTATCACGTCAGCCGCCACTTCAGTCGCGATGAAATGGTTGCCCAGGCGAAACTGGCCTATGACCTGAAATGGTATTTCCCGGCGATTCGCACCATCAGCCAGGCCCAGTACTGGGACGACCTGGACATTCGCTTCCCGATGGCCCACCGCGAAACCCTGGTCCGTGAAGCCAAGGTCCGTGGCCTGCACTCCAGCTGGGTATTTGCCATCACCCGCCAGGAAAGCGCCTTCATGGACGATGCCCGCTCCAGCGTCGGTGCCAGCGGCCTGATGCAATTGATGCCTGGCACCGCCAAGGAAACCGCACGCAAGTTCAGCATTCCGCTGGCCTCGCCGCAGCAAGTGTTCAACCCGGACAAGAACATCCAGCTGGGCGCGGCTTACCTGAGCCAGGTTCACAGCCAGTTCAACGGCAACCGCGTCCTCGCCTCCGCCGCCTACAACGCCGGCCCCGGCCGCGTGCGCCAATGGCTGCGTGGCGCCGATCACCTGAGCTTCGACGTCTGGGTGGAAAGCATCCCGTTCGACGAAACCCGCCAGTACGTGCAGAACGTACTCTCCTATTCAGTGATCTACGGCCAGAAACTCAACTCGCCGCAACCGCTGGTGGATTGGCATGAGCGGTACTTCGACGATCAGTGAGTTTGATTGAAGCAAGATCAAAAGATCGCAGCCTGCGGCAGCTCCTACGGGGTGTACACCGTCCCACTGTAGGAGCTGCCGCAGGCTGCGATCTTTTGATTCTGATTCTCAAATCCAAATGGCATCCCACAAGGGATATTCGCCAACCTTGGAAACCAACCCGGCCCGCAACGGATTCATGACGATATACCGCGCAGCTCCCTTGATATCCTCATTACGCCGTAACGCGCGATCGTAATACCCCCGCTGCCACAATCGCCCCTGCTCACCGCGCACCAGATTGATCGAACGGCTGCTTCTGGATTTGATGCGGCACATCAACTCCGCCAGGGTCCCATGTTTCAATTCAATCAGCCAATGCAGGTGATCCGGCATTACGACCCAGGCCATGGAAGTGACCGACGCGCTTTCATCAGCGCAGCGCAGTTGATCCACCAAAAGACGACCCAAACGCCAATCAGCAAATACCGGCTGGCGCTGATGAGTGACTGCTGTCAGCAGATAGAGGCGACCCTGTTCAGCAAATCTGGACTTGCGCAGGCGACACCTATTTGCGGCGATGGGCATTCCGTTGCCCTCCCTGAATATGCGGATTGCACAAGATTAGCCCACTGAGATGAGACCGCTGATATGCGCAATTTCTGCATATTTCAGAGCGCCGTTACCGGGTCGGTTACTGGATCGCTCAACGAATCCATCTCACGAAACCTCGCGCTCATCACTGAACTGCAAAGCCGCCAACCGCGCATACAGTGCGTTGTTCGCGATCAGCGACTGGTGCGTGCCCACGGCCACCAGCTTGCCCTGATCCATCACCGCAATGCGATCGGCGTTTTTGACCGTGGCCAGGCGGTGGGCGATGACCAGGGTGGTGCGGTTTTTCATCAGGCTCGGCAATGCCTGTTGGATCAAGTACTCGCTTTGCGCGTCGAGGGCGCTAGTGGCTTCGTCCAGCAGCAGGATGGGCGCATCCACCAGCAACGCGCGGGCGATGGCGAGGCGCTGGCGCTGGCCGCCGGACAAGCCGAGGCCACCGTCGCCCAGGTGCGTCTGGTAACCGTTGGGCATGGCTTCGATGAAGTCGTGGGCGTAGGCGATTTTTGCCGCCTCTCGGACCTCCTCCGAGGTCGCCGTCGGGTTGCCGTAGCGCAGGTTATCTTCGATGCTGCCGAAAAACAGCGCCGGGGTTTGCGACACCAGTGCAAAGCAGCGCCGCAGGTCCAGCGGATCGAGTTGGGTCAGGGGCACGCCATCGAGCAGGATGCGCCCTTCGGCGGGGTCGTAAAAGCGCAGCAGCAGGTCATACACCGTCGATTTGCCGGCCCCGGAGGGCCCGACCAACGCCAGGGTCTCCCCGGCCTGGATGGTCAGGCTCAGGCCGTCGACGGCGTAGCTTTCAGGGCGCGATGGATAGCTAAAGCGCACATCCTGTAACACCAGGTCACCCTTCACCCGCTCGGGCAAGGTCACCAGGCCAGTGGACGGCGGCTGGATGATGTTCTGCGCCCGCAGCAATTCGGCGATCCGTTCTGCCGCGCCCGCTGCGCGCTGCAACTCGCCGATTACCTCACTCAAGGTGCCGAACGCACTGCCGACGATCAGGCTGTAGAAGACAAACGCCGCCAGCTCACCCGCGGAAATCCGCCCGGCAATCACGTCCATGCCGCCAACCCAGAGCATCACCCCGACGGCGCCCAACACCAGCACGATCACCAGGGTAATCAGCCAGGCGCGTTGGAAAATGCGCTTGCGCGCCGTATCGAACGCCTCTTCCACAGTGACGGCGAACCGCTGTTCGTCCTGGGCCTGGTGGTTGTAGGCCTGCACGGTCTTGATCTGGCCCAGGGTCTCGGACACGTAACTGCCGATGTCGGCAATCCGGTCCTGGCTCAGGCGCGACAGGCTGCGCACCCGCCGGCCAAAAATCAGGATCGGCGCGATCACCAATGGCAAGGCGACCACCACGATGCTGGTGAGTTTTGGATTGGTGACAAACAGCAGGACAATCCCGCCGATCACCATCAGCAAGTTGCGCAGGAACAATGACAGCGAGGAGCCGATCACCGATTGCAGCAGCGTGGTATCGGCGGTCAGGCGCGACTGGATCTCGGAACTGCGGTTGTCCTCGTAGAACCCCGGGTGCAGGTATACCAGATGGTTGAACACCCGGCGACGGATGTCGGCGACGCAACGCTCGCCGATCCACGACACCAGGTAAAACCTGGCAAAGGTGCCGACCGCCAGGCCGATCACCAGCAACATGAACAACGCGATGGACTGGTTGAGCAAATGCGGCGACTGGGTCATGAACCCCTGGTCCACCA
Organism: Pseudomonas sp. V98_8; assembly: GCF_029967975.1. Taxonomy (NCBI): domain Bacteria; kingdom Pseudomonadati; phylum Pseudomonadota; class Gammaproteobacteria; order Pseudomonadales; family Pseudomonadaceae; genus Pseudomonas; species Pseudomonas sp. V98_8. The sequence continues at coordinate 8,743 of NZ_JASCAE010000040.1, read as the reverse complement.
GCAAGCGAATGCCCTGCCCCATGGACAAGGTTATGCCCGCGGTGACGACCAGCGCGAACAGGGCACCCAGTGCCTGCCAGCGGTAAGGTGCGATGAAACGACCGGCCAGGCGGAGCGCACGACGGTGACGAACAGTGAGCATTGGCATCATCCAGAAAGGAGCCATAAACAGGACCAGCGTACACCGACCAACAAGGTGCAATGGCTGAATCAGAATGAGTCAGGTTAATTATGACCATGCAGTCTAGTGCCTAGACAGTATTGGTCTAAAGTTCGGGTAGCCATGTCGGGTTATTTCTGGTCGACTGGCGATGCCGTTCAGGAGCGATCGCAGGGAGTTGTCACAGCCTGGTCACCTGACGGTTTTAATCTAGGCACACAACCTGATGAGGAGACAGGCCATGTCCTTGCAACAACGCAGCGATGACAAGATTCAAGTGATCCGCACGCAGCCAGACCAGTCTCTGGGGTGCTCGATAATCGATGAACAGGGCCGCGAAGTACCGATCACTGAAAAGATGATCCAGAAAGCGTGCAAAGAACTGGAGAAGCGATTGGTCAAGCCTGCCGAAGAGAAGTGATGTAGCCACCGTCTTCATTGACCCGGCCCTTTGAGGGCCGGGTTTTTTATGGGTTTTTCTGCAAGATTTGCGGTGTGGCCCTTTGCGAGCAAGCCCGCTCCCACATTGACCGACTTGTTCAGGCAGGCGCGGTTTAATGTGGGAGCGGGCTTGCTCGCGAAGGGGCCAACTCGGTCTTTAGACAGCCGTCGCGCCCAGCGCCGCCACGATCTGCTGCAACGCTGGCGCATCCCCGTCGATGCGCACCTGCAACCCGTCGATCTCCCGTCGTGACGGGTAGTTCTTGCGCAACACATCGAACGCCGCACGCTGTTCGCTCACGCTACCGACCAGGCTGCGGCGAAAATCCGCATCGTCACGGCGCGGGTCGTACACGCCACGGCACAACATTGCCAGGGCCCACGCCGGGTCGGTATCCCCGCTCAAGGTCACCTGCGACAGCCACGGGGCTGGCAGCAAGTCGCTGAGGCTGACCTGGGGCGCCTGCCCGAGGAATTCGCAGTACGCCTGATAGATCTGCGCCGTGCCGCGCTGCTTGCCATCGAGGCTGTACCCGGCAATGTGCGGCGTGGCCAGCACGCAGAGTTCGGCCAGGGCCACATCGACTTCGGGCTCGCCCTCCCAGACATCGAGCACCGCCTGCAGGTCTTCGCGCTGCAGCAGCACCTCTCGCAAGGCGTTGTTGTCCACTACCGGGCCACGGCTGGCGTTGATCAGCCAGGTGCCGGGCTGGAGCTGGTTCAGGCGGCGTTGATCGAACAGGTGCCAGGTGGGCTGGGCGCCCTTGCGGGTCAGCGGGGTGTGCAGGCTGATGACATCGCACTGCTCGATGATCTGTTCAAGGCTGGCGTAGTCGCCACCCTCGGCGGCCTGGCGTGGCGGATCGCAAACCAGCACCTTCCAGCCCAGCCCCTGCAGGACCTTGACCAGTCGCCCACCGACCTCACCAGCACCCACCACGCCGTAGGTGCGCTGGGTCAGGTCGGCGCCTTCGATTTCAGCCAGGGTCAGCAGGCTGCCGAGCACGTAGTCGACCACGCCCCGGGCGTTGCAGCCCGGCGCGCTGGACCAGGTGATGCCGGCCTGTAGAAAGTATTCCAGGTCCAGGTGATCGGTGCCGATGGTGCAGGTGCCGACAAAACGCACCTTGCTGCCTTCGAGCAACGCACGGTCGACGCGGGTGACCGAACGCACCAGCAGTACATCGGCCTGTTCGACGGTGGCGCGGTCGATGGAACGCCCCGGCACCCGGCGGATTTCACCGAATGTCTGGAAGAAGGCGTCGAGCAGGGGGATATTTTCGTCGGCAACGATCAGCATGTCAGGCTCCTTTGGCGGACCGGCAGTGTAGGCGTAGTTCACCTCTTGCGCCTAGCGCCGATGCCTGCCGCGATCACCGCTCACCGATCCCCGATCACTGATCACCGATCCCTTGTAGGAGCGAGCATGCTCGCGATGAACCCGAGAGCGCCGCGGGGTGTCAGCTTTCCCACGTCATCGTTGACGTCCATCGTCGGAACGCCGCCCGGAGCATGCTCGCTCCTACAGGGGATCGCGGGGGGTTGGGATTACAAATCCCCAACACAGTCTTTTCCTGACCGTTGCGTCAACGCGTAGAATGCGCACCCGCGCATGAACAATCTTTGGACGCTTTGCCCTTGAATTCCGTGACTTCCCACACCGCCAGCCCTTCCCTCTCCCGCCCCGCCCGGGTCCGCCTGGAGCTGAAAAACCTGCTCGGCCTGGCCTTGCCGATCATGATCGCGCAACTGGCAACCACGGCGATGGGTTTTGTCGACGCGGTGATGGCTGGCCGGGTCGGGCCGCGCGACCTGGCGGCAGTGGCGCTGGGCAACTCGATCTGGGTGCCGGTGTTCCTGTTGATGACTGGCACGTTGCTGGCCACCACACCGAAAGTCGCCCAGCGCTTTGGTGCCGGGACCCACAGCGAGATCGGCCCGATCGTGCGTCAGGCGCTGTGGCTGGCGTTGGTGGTGGGCCTGATCGCGACCGGCCTGCTGCTGGGCGCCGAGCCGGTCCTGCGCGTGATGAAGGTCGATCCCGAACTGATCGGCCCCTGCATGCAATACCTGCACGGCATCGCCAGCGGCCTGCCTGCGGTCGCGATCTACCATGTACTGCGTTGCTTCAGTGATGGCCTGGGCCGCACCCGCCCGGCGATGGTCCTGGGCCTGTGCGGCCTGGCACTGAACATTCCGCTGAACTACGTGTTCATCTATGGCCACTTCGGCGTGCCGGCCATGGGCGGCGTCGGCTGCGGCTGGGCCACGGCGATCGTGATGTGGGTGATGGCCCTGGGCATGGCCGGGTGGGAGCGCTGGGCGCCGGCCTATCAATCGAGCCAGCTGTTCAGCCGTTTCGATTGGCCACAATGGTCGGTGATCAAGCGACTGCTGGGCATCGGCCTACCCATCGGCATTGCCGTGTTCGCCGAGTCGAGCATCTTCGCCGTCATCGCCCTGTTGATCGGCAGCCTCGGCGCCACCGTGGTCGCCGGGCACCAGATCGCCCTCAACTTCAGCTCGCTGGTGTTCATGATCCCCTACTCCCTGGGCATGGCCGTGACCGTGCGGGTCGGCCAGGCCCTGGGGCGCGAGCAACCCCGCGAAGCGCGTTTCGCCGCAGGCGTCGGCATGGGCACGGCGTTGGCGTATGCCTGCCTGTCGGCGAGCATGATGCTATTGCTGCGTGAGCACATCGCAACCATCTACACAGCCGACCCGACGGTGATCAAGGTGGCGGCGATGTTGATCGTGTATTCGGCGCTGTTCCAATTTTCCGATGCGATCCAGGTCACGGCGGCTGGCGCGTTGCGCGGCTATCAGGACACCCGGGTGACGATGATCCTGACCCTGTTCGCCTACTGGGGCATCGGCCTGCCGGTGGGTTATGCCCTCGGCCTGACCGACTGGCTGGGCACGCCAAGCGGCCCTAGCGGCCTGTGGCAGGGCCTGATTGTCGGCCTGAGCTGCGCGGCGCTGATGCTGTCGATCCGCCTGACGCGCAGTGCACGCAAGCGGATTCGCATCAGCCTGAATTGACCCTGTACTTTGTAGGAGCGAGCATGCTCCGGGCGGCGTTCCGACGATGGTCGTGAACGATTACGCGGGAAGCCTGACACCCCACAGCGCGCTCAGGTTTTTCGCGAGCATGCTCGCTCCTACAAGGGTTTTGTGGTCAGCTGGATTTTTTGCGGATCCAGTAGAGGTAGGTGCCCGCGTCTTCATGCTGCCCTACCAGTTCATGGTCGAGGAACACGCAGAACTTTGGGATATCGCGGCGGGTCGACGGATCGGTGGCGATCACCTTGAGCAGGCCGCCAGGCACCAGGTCACGGATGTGCTGGTGCAGCATCATCACCGGCTCCGGGCAGTTGAGGCCGGTGGCGTCGAGGGTGCCGTCTACCGGCTTATCAAGCATTTCACTCATGATTAACTCCTGAAACTTGCCGGCATTGTACACCGCTGACTGATCGTTCCCACGCTCTGCGTCACATCCAAAGGCGGAACGCGGAGCGTCCCTGGCGGCATTCCCACGCGGAGCGTGGGAACTATCGGTACAGGGAGCCGGGTTGCTAGCGGGATTTCGGTTTCTTTACATCCAGCCGGCGCAAATGGCAGGTCACTTCCTCACGGTCGTGGTACAGCTGCTTGCAGCCGATCTCCACGCGAATCCCGCGGGCCTTGAAACCCTCGGCAATACGCTCGAGCAAGCGCTTCACCTCGGCGTAACGCTGCTTCATCGGCAGCTTGAGGTTGACCACCGCCTCGCGGCAATGCCCCTCGCCGATCCACTCCTCGAGCATCGCCGCATTACGCGCCGGCTTCTCGACGATGTCGCAAACCATCCAGTCCACCGGCTGCTTGGGCTTGAAGGTGAAACCGTCGGCCATCAAATGCTGCACCAGGCCGGTGTCCATCAAGCTTTCAGCCATCGGGCCATTGTCGATGGCGGTCACCAGCATGCCACGGTTGACCAACTGCCAGGTCCAGCCACCAGGCGCAGCACCCAGGTCGACCCCGGTCATGTCGCTGTGCAGACGCTCGTCCCACTGGTCGCGCGGAATGAAGTGATGCCAGGCCTCTTCGAGCTTCAAGGTCGAACGGCTCGGCGCCTCGCGCGGGAATTTCAAACGCGGAATGCCCATCGGCCACATCGCCGAGTTGTTCGACTCCGCCAGGCCGACGAACACTTCACGGCCGCTCTTGAACGTCAGCAACAAGCGCGGCTTGCTCGCATCGTCCACCAGCTTGCCGGCGCCAATCAGCGACTTGCGCAACGGGCCTTCGAATTTCTTGCAGAAGTTCGACAGCTCCTTGCCATCATTGGTATCGACCACTTCCAGCCACAGGCTGCCGCAGGTCGGAAAATCCGCCAGGTGCGCGAGAATCACACTGATGCGATCACTCTCCGGCAGGTCGATGAAAATCCCCCGGGCCCACTGGCGCGGGAAAATCAGGTTGGCAAAACGCTGCCCGCGCATCAGGCGCTCGGCGCCGTCTTCTTCGGTGCAGACAAACTCGGCGCAGGCGCTGGCGGCCTTGGCCTTGGCATAACCGGCCACGTTCAGTTGTGCGGCGAGGTCGGAAATCTCGGAACAGACTTCACCTTCGAAGCCCGGCCGGCAATGCATGAAAAGGGTGTTCATTCTTACTCCTGGGCAGAGGGCGAGACATTCAACCCCTGCGCGATGCCCAGACTTGCGCTAACGCAATGTCTGTCACGAAAACCGGCGCATGATAGCTGACTTCGGAACCTCGGACTTGCCCATAGAGTCCAGTTATTAGCCAGCTACGTAAAACAGGGCTAGGTTTAATGCTCTGCCCGTCCCCTCAGTCCGCCGCCGTGCGGACTCAAAGGAGTGATCGCAATGCCGTCCCTCGATAGCCTGAACACCCTCAAAACCCTGCAAGTCGACGACAAGCTCTATCACTATTACAGCCTGCCGGAGGCCGCCCGAAGCCTCGGCGACCTGGACACGCTGCCCATGTCGCTCAAAGTGCTGCTGGAAAACCTGCTGCGCTGGGAAGACGCCAAGACCGTCACCGGTGCCGACCTCAAGGCCATCGCCGCCTGGCTCAAGGAGCGCCGCTCCGACCGCGAAATCCAGTACCGCCCGGCCCGGGTGCTGATGCAAGACTTCACCGGCGTGCCCGCCGTGGTCGACCTGGCCGCCATGCGCGCGGCGATGGCCAAGGCCGGCGGCGACCCTCAGCGCATCAACCCACTGTCGCCGGTAGACCTGGTGATCGACCACTCGGTGATGGTCGACAAGTTCGCCACCAGCAGCGCCTTCGAACAGAACGTCGACATCGAAATGCAGCGCAACGGCGAGCGTTATGCCTTCCTGCGCTGGGGCCAGAGCGCCTTCGACAACTTCAGCGTGGTGCCGCCGGGCACCGGCATCTGCCACCAGGTCAACCTCGAATACCTGGGCCGCACCGTCTGGACCAAGGACGAAGACGGCCGCACCTACGCCTTCCCCGACACCCTGGTCGGCACCGACTCCCACACCACCATGATCAACGGCCTCGGCGTACTCGGCTGGGGCGTCGGCGGCATCGAAGCCGAAGCGGCGATGCTCGGCCAACCGGTGTCGATGCTGATTCCGGAAGTGATCGGCTTCAAGCTCACCGGCAAACTCAAGGAAGGCATCACCGCCACCGACCTGGTGCTGACCGTCACCCAGATGCTGCGCAAGAAAGGCGTGGTCGGCAAATTCGTCGAGTTCTACGGCGACGGCCTGGCTGACCTGCCGCTGGCAGACCGCGCGACCATCGCCAACATGGCGCCGGAGTATGGCGCCACCTGCGGCTTCTTCCCGGTGGACGACGTCACCCTCAACTACCTGCGCCTGTCTGGCCGCCCCGACGCCACCGTGAAACTGGTCGAGGCCTACTGCAAGGCCCAGGGCCTGTGGCGCCTGCCAGGCCAGGAACCGCAATTCACCGACAGCCTGGCCCTGGACATGACCAGCGTCGAAGCCAGCCTGGCGGGCCCCAAGCGCCCGCAAGACCGAGTGTCGCTGCCGAACGTCGCGCAAGCCTTCAGCGACTTCGTCGGCCTGCATCTCAAACCCACCAGCAAGGAAGAAGGCCGCCTGGAAAGCGAAGGCGGTGGCGGCGTGGCCGTGGGCAACGCGGACATGGCCGGTGAAGTGGACTACGAGTACGAAGGCCAGACCCTACGCCTGAAAAACGGTGCGGTGGTGATCGCCGCTATCACCTCCTGCACCAACACCTCCAACCCGAGCGTGATGATGGCTGCCGGGCTGGTGGCGAAAAAAGCCGTGGAAAAAGGCCTGCGCCGCAAACCCTGGGTAAAAAGCTCCCTGGCCCCGGGCTCGAAAGTGGTCACCGATTATTACAAGGCCGCCGGCTTGACGCAGTACCTCGACACCCTGGGCTTTGCCCTGGTCGGCTACGGCTGCACCACCTGCATCGGCAACTCCGGGCCGCTGGCGGAGCCCATCGAACAAGCCATCCAGAAGGCCGACCTGACCGTGGCCTCGGTGCTGTCGGGCAACCGCAACTTCGAGGGCCGGGTCCATCCGCTGGTGAAAACCAACTGGCTGGCCTCGCCGCCGCTGGTGGTCGCCTACGCCCTGGCCGGCACCGTGCGCATCGACCTCAGCCGAGAGCCCCTGGGCGAAGACCAGAACGGCAACCCGGTGTACCTGCGCGACATCTGGCCCAGCAGCCAGGAAATTGCGGAAGCGGTCGAACGGGTCAACACCGCCATGTTCCACAAGGAATACGCCGAAGTGTTCGCCGGCGACGAGCAATGGCAAGCCATCGAGGTACCGCAAGCGGCCACCTACGTTTGGCAGGACGACTCGACCTACATCCAGCACCCGCCCTTCTTCGACGACATCGGCGGCCCGCCACCGGTGGTCAAGGACATCAGCGGCGCCCGCATCCTCGCCCTGCTCGGCGACTCGGTGACCACCGACCACATCTCCCCCGCCGGCAACATCAAGGCCGACAGCCCGGCAGGCCACTACTTGCGCGAAAAAGGCGTGGAACCGCGCGACTTCAACTCCTACGGTTCACGCCGCGGCAACCACCAGGTGATGATGCGCGGCACCTTCGCCAACATCCGCATCCGCAACGAAATGCTCCACGGCGAAGAAGGCGGCAACACCTACTACATCCCCACCGGCGAAAAACTGCCGATCTACGACGCCGCCATGCGCTACCAAGCCACCGGCACCCCGCTGGTGGTGATCGCCGGCCAGGAATACGGCACCGGCTCCAGCCGCGACTGGGCAGCCAAGGGCACCAACCTGCTGGGCATCAAGGCCGTCATCGCCGAAAGTTTCGAACGCATCCACCGCTCCAACCTGGTGGGCATGGGCGTGCTGCCGCTGCAGTTCAAGCTCGACCAGAACCGCAAGAGCCTCAACCTCACCGGCCGCGAAACCCTGGACATCCTCGGCCTGACCGGCGTCGAACTGACCCCGCGCATGAACCTGACCCTGGTCATCACCCGCGAAAACGGCAGCCAGGAAAAAATCGAAGTGCTGTGTCGGATTGATACGCTGAATGAGGTGGAATACTTCAAGTCGGGGGGGATCTTGCATTACGTGTTGCGGCAATTGATTGCGTCGTAATCGCGTGGCTATAGCTGTTGATGCTTCAGGTGCCGTTTCGTCGTTAGCGGCACCTGACGCCCCCCTTACAACTTGCCCACCATGCGGAGCCAGGCTTGAAACGGCGAAGGCATCATCACAGCCAACCAATCTCTCCCGGCCCTACCCGAACAACTGTGGGAGCGAGCCTGCTCGCGAAGGCGTCCTGACAGTCAACCCATCACTTCCGAATACACCCAAATCCACTGTAGAAGCTGGCTTGCCAGCGATGACGGCCTGACAGCCAACCCATCTCCCGCGCCCCTACCCGATCTACTGTGGGAGCGGGCTTGCTCGCGAAGGCGGCCTGACAGCCAACCCATCACTTCCGAATACACCCAAACCCACTGTAGGAGCTGGCTTGCCAGCGATGACGGACTGACAGCCAACCCATCTCCCGCGACCCTCGCCGATCAACTGTGGGAGCGGGCTTGCTCGCGAAGGCGGCCTGACAGTCAACCCATCACTTCCGAATACACCCAAACCCACTGTAGGAGCTGGCTTGCCAGCG
>NZ_JASCAE010000039.1:0-67465 GCF_029967975.1 Pseudomonas sp. V98_8 | reverse complement strand
GCGATGGCGTCATTGAGATCGCCATCGCCGGCAAACCTGGCTCCTACAAGGGCGAGCCTGCGTCGTAATGACCCAACGCAAACCTTCCCCGGCCGATTGGGTTAAACTGGCCGCCGAGATTCCTCCGGAGGTCAGCATGACTACCCAACGTCACTACTCGCCAATTGATCGCTTTCTGCTGCAAGCCGATGCCGCGATGCGGACCCTGCTGCCCTTCAGCGGCCAGCCCTACCGTCCGTCGCCGGCCATTGTGCAGCCCGATGCGAAATTGAGCGATGAAGACACTCGCCATGTTGCCGGGCTGATGCGCATCAACCATACCGGTGAAGTCTGTGCCCAGGCGCTGTACCAGGGGCAGGCCCTGACTGCCAAGCTGCCGCAAGTACGCATCGCGATGGAGCATGCCGCCGAAGAAGAAGTCGACCATTTGGCATGGTGTGAGCAACGCATCCATCAATTGGGAAGCCACACCAGCATTCTCAATCCGCTGTTTTATGGCATGTCGTTCGGAATAGGCGCTGTTGCAGGCCTGATCAGCGACAAAGTCAGCCTGGGTTTTGTCGCAGCGACAGAAGATCAGGTGTGCAAGCACTTGAATGAACACCTGGAGCAACTGCCGGCCGAGGATGAAAAATCCCGGGCGATTCTCGAGCAGATGCGCATCGATGAAGAACAACATGCCGAAAGCGCACTGGAGGCTGGCGGCTTTCGCTTTCCGGCACCGGTAAAGTTCGGGATGAGCTTGATGGCCAAGGTCATGACCAAGAGTACTTATCGGATCTGACCGGCTGCACCGGAAACAAAAAAGGCGACGGCCCTGAGGCAGTCGCCTTTTTTTGATCTCGATTCAACCCAGCTCGATGATCTCGTAGTCGTGGGTGATTTCTACACCTGCCGCACCGAGCATGATCGAAGCCGAGCAATACTTTTCAGCGGACAGTTCGATAGCGCGCTTGACCTGCGCTTCCTTCAGGCCACGCCCCTTGACCACAAAATGCATGTGGATCTTGGTGAAAACCTTCGGATCTTCAGTCGCACGCTCGGCTTCAAGGAACGCCTCGCAGCTCTCGACCGCCTGACGGGACTTCTTGAGGATGCTGACCACATCGAAATTGCTGCAACCGCCGACACCCAGCAGGAGCATTTCCATCGGCCGGACACCCAGGTTACGGCCGCCGGCATCGGGCGGACCGTCCATGACCACGACATGACCGCTGCCGGATTCGCCGAGGAACATGGCTTCGCCAGCCCATTGGATGCGTGCCTTCATCGCCAAGACTCCACTGTCTAAAAAAGGGTCGCCAGCTTAGCACAGGCCCCTTGGTTGACAGTGATTGGCGTCCTAGGACATAACCATCAGCGCTGTAGGTAAAATCTCGAATATCGCAAGAAGTGTCTGGTAAGCTGGCGCCAATTCGCTGGCGCTCGGCCGGCTGAGCCGCAATGTCCGCAATTCATAAAAAACCCAACACACCGTGCAGTCTTTTCGGGATACAACCATGGTTGCTATTGCCCCCACCCTCAAGATGAAAAACCTCGACAAGCTGTTGATGCATTGCCAACGCCGTCGCTATCAGGCCAAGAGCAACATCATTTGCGCCGGTGACCGCTCGGAGACGCTGTTCTTCATCATCAAGGGTTCGGTCACCATCCTGATCGAAGACGACGACGGTCGGGAAATGATCATCGCCTACCTGAACGCCGGGGATTTTTTCGGTGAGTTGGGGCTGTTTGAGCAGGCCGGGCATGAACAGGAACGCAGTGCCTGGGTGCGGGCCAAGGCCGAATGCGAAGTAGCGGAAATCAGCTACGCGAAATTCCGCGAATTGTCGCAGCAGGATCCGGACATTCTTTACGTACTAAGCGGACAGATCGCACAACGCCTGCGCAACACCACCCGTAAGGTCGGTGACCTGGCGTTTTTCGACGTCACCGGTCGTGTCGCCCGCTGCCTGCTTGAACTGTGCAAGCAGCCAGATGCCATGACCCATCCCGATGGCATGCAGATCAAGGTGACCCGTCAGGAAATCGGACGGATCGTTGGCTGCTCCCGGGAGATGGTCGGACGTGTGCTCAAGGATCTGGAAGAGCGCAACCTGGTGGATGTCAAAGGCAAGACCATGGTGGTCTTCGGTACGCGTTGAGCTCGTAAATCTAGCCGTTGAACATGTGCGCAAGCATTCGACGGTAGAGATCATCAAGACGTTCCAGCGCATCCGGCGCGGTGAACTTCTCATGCAAGGCGATGTGGCTTTCAGCGCGCACCCGTTGCTCCAGACCGCAGGCCTCATTAAAGCGATTGACCGCCGCGACCATCGATTCGCGCTCGTTATCCAGCAACATCGCACCATGAACCAGCCCTACCGGACGCTGACCACCTTGGCTCTGGCGCCAGCGCTGGGCAGTACCCACCATCTTGCGCCCATCCAGATTGACGTTGAAGCGGCCATCACAGAAGGCTCCGTCGATTTCACCCAGGGACGAAGTGCCCCCCAACTCATCCAGCAACTGGCAGATCGGGTCACATAGACGCCGGTAGCCGGACTCGATACGGTTTAGATCCCCTTCGCTACGCGGTGGCGCGTAAACCAGGGCAATGTTGAGGGTTGTCGCTGATTGCGGAACGGGTTCACCACCGGTATCGCGCAACAGCACCGGCCAGCCGGCAGCGGCGGAGACTTCGCAGGCGTGTTCGAAACCTGGCAAACGATTCAAGCGGCGCGGCATTACCAATGCCTGGTCGCTGGGCTGCCAGAACAGCAGGCCAAATTCCGCGTCGCCATCACAGACCGAGGCCAGCAGATCCTGCTCGGCCTGAAGGCCGCCTTCGATGGTCAGAGAAACAGGTGAGGTCACAAGGTACTCCGTAAGACAAAAAGTCTGTGGTGTTTCTTATGCCGCTATCGCGAGCAGGCTCGCTCCCACAGTTGATTGTGGTTACCCTCAAACCCTGTAGGAGCAAGCTTGCTCGCGATGCTTTTCAGTCGAGGGTCGAACCGCTGACGGGAATACCGCGCTCAGGGAAGAACAGTCGCTGCAATTCAGTGCCCGGATTTTCGGCACGCATGAACGCCTCGCCAACCAGGAACGCGTAGACATCGCTGATTTCCATCAACTCGACATCGGCGCGATTGAGGATGCCGCTTTCAGTGACCACCAGACGATCTCGCGGGATACGCGGCAACAGGTCGAGGGTGGTTTCCAGGCTAACCTCGAATGTGTGCAGGTTGCGGTTGTTGATGCCGACCAGCGGCGTGTCGAGGGTTTTCAAGGCCCGCTCCAACTCATCGCTATCGTGGACTTCCACCAGCACATCAAGGTTGACGCTTTTGGCCACGGCCGCCAGCTCGGCCATTTTCACGTCGTCCAGCGCGGAGACGATCAACAGCACGCAGTCCGCGCCAAGGGCACGGGCTTCGACGATCTGGTAAGGATCGATCATGAAGTCCTTGCGGATCACCGGCAGGTTGCACGCGGCACGAGCCTGCTGCAGATACGCATCGGCACCCTGGAAATAATCGATGTCGGTCAGCACGGAAAGGCAGGTCGCTCCGCCCCTCTCGTAGCTCTTGGCAATATCGGCAGGAACAAAGTTCTCGCGGATCACGCCTTTGCTCGGGGAAGCCTTCTTGATTTCAGCAATGACTGCCGGCTCTTTCAGCTTGGCCTGAGCCAGCAAAGCCTTGGCAAAACCACGGGGTGCATCGGCCGCCTTGGCCAGACTTTCCAGCTCGGCGAGGCTGACACGAGCGCTGCGCTCGGCTACTTCCTCTACCTTGCGCGCCAGAATGTTTTCCAGAACCGTCGGTACACTCATCCCTCATTCTCCACTTTGAATACCGCCGTAAACGCACCCAGTTCCTCGAGTTTTTCCCGAGCGAGGCCGGTGTGCAGCGCATCGTGCGCCAGGGCAACGCCTTCTTTCAGACTGCTGGCATGGTCAGCCGCATACAGCGCGGCACCGGCATTGAGCATGATCATCTCGGCAGCTTTCTGGCCGTTTTCGGTCTTGCGCTTGCCCAAGGCATCGCGGATCAGCTCCAGGGACGCCGCCGGGCTTTCCACCGCCAGGCCATGCAGGCTCTGGCTTTTCATGCCCAGGTCTTCCGGTTCGACCCAATATTCGGTGATCTGGTCGTTTTTCAGCTCCGCAACATAGGTCGGTGCTGCCAGGCTGAATTCATCCAGACCATCCTTCGAATGCACCACCAGCACATGCTTACTGCCCAAACGCTGCAACACTTCAGCAAGCGGTCGACACAACGCCTGGGTGAATACACCCACTACCTGATGTTTCACACCGGCCGGATTCGTAAGCGGGCCAAGCATGTTGAACAGCGTACGCAAGCCGAGCTCCTTGCGCGGGCCGGCGGCATATTTCATGGCACTGTGATGAGTCTGGGCAAACATGAAGCCGATGCCGACGTTATCGATGCAGCGCGCCACCTGGACCGGGGTCAGGTTCAGGTAGATACCGGCTGCCTCCAGCAAATCGGCACTGCCGCTTTTACCCGAGACCGCGCGGTTGCCGTGCTTGGCCACCGTGCAACCGGCCGCCGCGACCACAAAGGATGACGCAGTCGACACGTTGAAGATGTTGGCACCGTCACCGCCAGTACCGACCACGTCGACCACGCCGTCGAGGGTCTTGAGTTCGACCGTGTCTGCCAGTTCACGCATGACCGACACCGCGCCGACGATTTCGTCGATGCTTTCGCTCTTCATGCGCATGGCCATCATGAACGCGCCGATCTGCGCGTCCGTGCATTGGCCGGTCATGATTTCGCGCATCACGTCGCGCATTTCATCGGTGCTGAGGTCGAGCTGTTCGACGATACGGCCCAGGGCTGTCTTGATGTTCATGAAAGGTCCTTAGCGCGTGCCGCCGGTTTGTTTGAGGAAGTTGGCGAACAACTCGTGTCCCTGTTCGGTAAGAATCGACTCAGGGTGGAACTGCACGCCTTCAATGTTCAGGGTCTTGTGGCGCAGGCCCATGATCTCGTCGACCGAGCCGTCTTCCAATTGGGTCCAGGCGGTCAGCTCGAGGCAATCTGGCAGGGTTTCGCGCTTGACGATCAATGAATGATAGCGGGTGACCGTCAGCGGCATGTTCAGGCCTTCGAACACACCTTTGTCTTCATGGAACACCGGGCTGGTCTTGCCGTGCATGACCTGGCGCGCGCGAACCACATCGCCACCAAAGGCCTGGCCGATGGACTGATGGCCCAGGCAGACGCCGAGGATCGGCAGTTTGCCGGCGAAATGCTTGATGACATCTATCGAGACGCCCGCTTCGGTCGGAGTGCAAGGGCCGGGAGAGACGACGATGCGCTCAGGATTGAGGGCTTCGATTTCGGCGACGGTGAGTTCGTCGTTGCGCACGACTTTGACCTGGGAGCCCAGCTCACCAAGGTATTGCACAACGTTGTAGGTAAAAGAGTCGTAGTTATCGATCATCAGCAACATGGCGTTAAGAACCTCTTGAATTCACTGACTTGATTCAGCCTTCGAATGATTTACCCGCAGCGTCCTGCACTTTGGCGGACGCTGGAATCGCGCAGCAAAGCGGTGTGTCTGACGGGTAAAGAAGGCAAAGCGGTAAAGATCCGGCCGGGCCGGCAGAAGGATTCAGGCGCGCCAACGCCAGCGGGCGTGTGCCTTGATGACTTGATCCAGGAGTTTGCTGACGATCAACACGGGGAAGGTCTCATTTATACGTCTTGGCACAGTAACTTAGCTGGGCAGAGCGTGCAATATGGGGCGATCGAAGCAAGTGAAACATTCGGCAAGTTCGCGCCGAATGGCATGAGGCTCTATAGTTTTTTGGCACTGTCGTTTACTCCACTAAAACAAGAAACAAACGGACTTGCTCATGATCAGACAGACGCTGTTTGCACCGCTTGCCGGTTGCTTGCTCGCCTTGGCTTGCGCTCAGGCAATTGCGGCGCCCAATCCTTACTCCAATTTCATCGTCTTCGGTGACAGCCTCAACGATGCGGGGCAGTTTACCGACGCGGGGGGCCCTCCCGGCTCGACTCTGCGCTTCACCAACCGGACCGGGCCGACTTATCAGGACGGCAGTGGTGAAGTCTATTCCGCCAACTCAACCCAGTTGCTCGGGGGCAGGCTTGGTTTCTCAGCGGACCAGACTGCCGCTTCGACTTCAGCCGCACGCGCCGCCCAGGGCCTGCCAGACGGTAACAACTGGGCCGTCGGCGGCTACCGCACCGACCAGATCCTCGATTCAATCACTACGTTATCCGCCACCGGCGAACGTGCACGAGCGGGTTATTTGCCGACCAACAACTTGCGCGCCGATCCGAACGCGCTGTATTACCTTTCCGGCGGCGGTAACGACTTTCTCCAGGGCCGCGTGCAAAGTGGCGCCCAGGCGAATGCCGCGGCAGACCGCCTGGCCAACAGCGTTCAGGTTCTGCAAACAGCCGGCGCCCGCTACATCATGGTCTGGCTGTTGCCTGACCTGGGCTTGACCCCTGCCATCAATGGCACCCCGCTTCAGGGACCGACCTCGCAACTGAGCGCGGCCTTCAACCGGCAACTGGTCACTCGACTGGCGGGCATCGATGCCGAAATCATCCCGCTGAACATTCCACTGTTGCTGCAGGAAACCTTCGCCGATCCCGCGCGATTCGGTTTTGCCACCGGGCAGAACCTGACCGCGACTTGCTTCAGCGGCGACGGCTGCAGCGAAAACGCTGCCTTTGGCATCAACAGCGCCACCCCCGACCCCAGCAAGCTGGTTTATAACGACGGGGTTCATCCGACCGAAGCCGGGCAAAAGCTGGTGTCCGACTACGCCTATTCCTTACTCGCTGCACCTTGGGAACTGACGCTGCTGCCGGAAATGGCCCACGCCACGCTACGCGCGCATCAGGATGAACTGCGCAGCCAATGGCAATCCGACTGGGAAAGCTGGCAGGCGGTCGGCCAATGGCGGGCCATTGTGGCCGGGGGTGGCCAGCATCTCGATGTGGACCATCAAAGCAGCGGCACCGATGCCGATGGCAACGGCTACAGCTTGAACATTGGCGGCAGCTATCGCCTCAATGAAGCCTGGCGAGTAGGTGCGGCGGCAGGCTTCTATCGTCAGAACCTGGAGGCAGGCAACAACGATTCTGACTACAAGCTCAACAGCTACCTGGCCACGGCATTCGCGCAGTTCCAGCAGAACCGATGGTGGGCCGATGCCGCATTGACCGGCGGCAAGCTGGATTACGACAATCTCAAACGCAAATTCGATCTAGGCGCGGGTGAGGGTGCGGAGAAAGGCGACACCGATGGCTATCTCTGGGCCTTCAGCACACGCCTGGGCTATGACATAGCGCAGCCGGGCAGTGAGTGGCACCTGTCGCCGTTCATCAGCGCCGATTACGCCAAAGTGGAAGTCGACGGTTATTCGGAAAATACCAGTCGCTCCACGGCGCTGACCTTTGATGATCAGAAACGCGATTCGAAACGTCTCGGCGCCGGGCTTCAGGGTAAGTATCAGATCACCTCGCAGACCCAGGTGTTTGGCGAATATGCCTACGAGCGTGAGTATGAAGATGACGTACAGAAGGTGAACATCGCCCTCAATAGCTTGCCGTCACTCGACTTCACGCTCGCTGGCTATACACCGCAGAGCCACTTGAACCGCGTGAGCCTGGGCGTCAGCCACAAGCTGACGGCCGATCTTGCGCTGCGTGGTGGGTATACGTTGCGCAAGGATGATGACTTTACCCAGCAAGGGATTTCCGTTGGGGTTGCGCTGGACTTCTGATCAAGCAAACAGCCAGCATAAAAAACGCGGCGCCTTTACGGGCGCCGCGTTTTTTTATGCTGGTGAAGCCATTGTGGGAGCGAGCCTGCTCGCGATAGCGGTGGATCAGGCTAAACCAAGGTTGGTGTGCCAGCCCCTTCGCGAGCAGGCTCGCTCCCACATTGTTAGTGGCGAACTCAGGCGTCCGGGGTTTGTTCCGCCAGGGCCACTGCACGGAACATCGCGCGGCGTTTGTTCAGGGTTTCTTCCCATTCCAGCGCCGGCACCGAGTCGGCGACGATGCCGCCACCGGCCTGCACATGCAGCTCGCCATTCTTGATCACCGCCGTACGGATCGCAATGGCGGTGTCCATGTTGCCGTTCCAGGCGAAGTAGCCGACGGCGCCGCCGTAGACACCGCGCTTGACCGGTTCCAGTTCATCGATGATTTCCATCGCACGGATCTTCGGTGCGCCAGACAAGGTGCCCGCCGGCAGAATCGCCCGCAGTGCATCCATCGCCGTCAGTCCGGCCTTCAATTGGCCGGTGACGTTGGACACGATGTGCATCACGTTGGAGTAACGCTCGATGACCATTTTCTCGGTGAGTTTCACCGAACCAATTTCCGATACGCGACCCGTGTCGTTACGACCGAGGTCGATCAGCATCAGGTGCTCAGCAATTTCCTTGTCGTCCGAGAGCAAGTCTTTTTCCAGCGCCACATCGGCCTCTTCGTTGGCTCCGCGTGGACGGGTGCCGGCGATCGGGCGCACGGTGATCAGATTGTCTTCGACCCGCACCAGCACTTCTGGCGAACTGCCGACGACGTGGAAGTCGCCGAAGTTGAAGAAGTACATGTAAGGCGTCGGGTTGAAGCAGCGCAGCGCTCGGTACAGATCGATGGGCGCTGCCTTGAAGTCGATCGACATGCGCTGGGACGGCACGACCTGCATGCAGTCACCGGCCAGGATGTATTCCTTGATGGTGTCGACGGCTTTTTCGTAATCGTTCTGGGTGAAACTGGAACGGAACACCGGATCGGCGGATTGCTGCTTGCTGAAGTCCAGGCCACGGCGCGGGGTAATTGGCTGGCGGAGTTTTTCCAGCAACTCTTCCAGGCGCGTGCGGCCTTGCTCGAAAGCGTCTTCCTGGGCCGGATCGGCCAGGACGATTGCATGCATCTTGCCGGCGAGGTTATCGAACACCACCACCGCGTCGGACACCATCAGCAGAATGTCCGGCACGCCCAACGGGTCCGGGTTCGGGCATTTGCCCAGACGCTTTTCCACATAACGTACGCAGTCATAACCGAAGTAGCCCACCAGGCCGCCGTTGAAGCGCGGCAGACCGGCAATCGTCGGCACGTTGTAACGGGCCTTGAAGGTTTCGACGAAGGCCAGTGGGTCTTCTACATCGTGGCTTTCAGTCTCGACACCGTCGATGGTCACGCTGACGTGATGGTCGTGCACCCGCAGCACAGTGCGGCACGGCAGGCCGATGATCGAGTATCGGCCCCACTTCTCGCCACCTTGTACGGACTCCAGCAAATAGGAGTTGGGCTCGTCGGCCAGTTTCAGGTAGATCGATAGCGGCGTGTCGAAGTCGGCCAGGGTTTCGCAAGCAAGCGGGATGCGGTTATAGCCGGCAGCGGCCAAACGCAGGAATTCTTCGCGGATCATGAGGTGCCTCGTGGCTTGAGGGTCAAACAGTCAGGTATGCAAACGCGCCGGACAACCGGCCAGGATCAGTCAGGCGCGCCAACGCCAGCGGGCCAGGGCCTTGATGACTTTCATCCAGAGTTTGCGAGTGACCACCACGATGGCGTTTCCAGAAGGGGGTTGGACAGCGTCGGCCAACGTTATCTCAGCGGCCGGGTCCAGGCAACCGCGAATTAGCTTGCGCAGGTCGTCGATCACCAACGCCGGTGACTCTTCGGCAATCGGACGCCCGTGGTTGTAGCCGTAGCTCAGGGCCACGCACTTGACCCCCGCCGCTTTCGCCGCCTGCACATCACTGCGCGAGTCGCCGACAAACAAGGATTGCGAGGCCGGGATATTGGCCATCTTCATTACGAAAAACAGCGCAGCCGGGTCGGGTTTTTTCTGTGGCAGGGTGTCGCCGCCAATGATCCACTTGAAATATCGGCCGATTTTCATCTGGTCCAGCAGCGGCGCGACGAAGCGCTCCGGCTTGTTGGTAATCAGCGCCATCTCGACGCCCTGCTTTTGCAGCCATTTAAGGGTATCGCGCACACCGGGGTAGACCACGGTCAACCCATGGCTATCGGCATAGGCCTGCATGAAAATCTCCAGCGCGCTGTCGGCCTCGGCGTCATCGACCTTCGAGTGGTCGATACCGCCGGCCAGGGCGCGGCGCACCAGCACGGGCGCGCCATTACCGACCCATTCACGCACCGCTTCGATACCTGCCGGAGCGCGACCGAGCTTGAGCAGCATTTTGTCCACCGCCACCGCCAGGTCCGGGACCGAGTCGACCAAGGTGCCATCCAGGTCGAACATCACCAGTCGTGGCAGGGTTCCGGGAAACAGCTGCTCAAAGCCACTCATGGGCGGGCCAGCGCCAGTTCGGAACGCATTTTTTCAATCACTTCCTGGTAGTTCGGTGCATTGAAGATCGCCGAACCGGCAACGAAGGTGTCAGCACCCGCCGCAGCGATTTCACGAATGTTGTTCACGTTGACGCCACCGTCGATTTCCAGGCGAATGTCACGACCCGACGCGTCGATCAAAGCCCGCGCCTCACGCAGCTTGTCGAGGGTGCCAGGGATGAACTTTTGCCCGCCGAAGCCCGGGTTGACGCTCATCAGCAGGATCATGTCGACCTTGTCCATCACGTACTTGAGCACGTCCAGCGGCGTTGCCGGGTTGAACACCAGGCCCGACTTGCAACCACCTTCACGGATCAGTTGCAGGGAGCGGTCGATGTGCTGGGTAGCCTCCGGGTGGAAGGTGATGTAGGTCGCGCCGGCTTCGATGAAGTCACCGACAATGCGGTCCACCGGGCTGACCATCAGGTGCGCGTCGATCGGCGCGGTCACGCCGTACTTGCGCAGCGCCGAGCAGACCATCGGGCCGATGGTCAGGTTCGGCACGTAGTGGTTGTCCATGACATCGAAATGCACGAAGTCGGCGCCGGCGGCCAGGACGTTGTCCACTTCTTCGCCCAGGCGGGCGAAGTCGGCGGAAAGAATTGACGGAGCAATTACGAAGGGCTGCATGACGCACCTTTTCTGAGCAGAATCACGATGGCGCGCATTGTATACCTCATGCTTTGGCCCGCGCACCGAAAGCGCGATGATCAGTAGGCCGCCCGGTAGATTTTCTCGATATCGACAGCACTCAACCGGCGCGGATTGTTGCGCATCAGGCGCTCGATCCCCGCTGCCTCCACGGCCATCGCCGCAATCGCATCCTCGGGAACCCCGACACTACGCAGGCCTTGGGGGATTTCCACCGCCGTGCACAGCGCAGCCATGGCCTCCACGGCCTTGTCGGCCGCTTCATTGGCGCTCAGATGAGCCGTCCTCACGCCCATGGCTTCGGCGATATCCTGCATGCGTTCAATGCAGGCCATCTTGTTCCAGGTCATGACATGGGGCAGCAGCAAGGCGTTGCTCACGCCATGGGCGATGTTGAAGCGCCCACCCAAGGGATACGCCAGCGCATGCACCGCACCCACCCCGGCATTGCCGAATGCCATGCCCGCCATCAGGCTGGCGGTGGCCATGTCTTCACGGGCCTGCAGGTTGGACGGGTTGGCGTAGGCCTTGGGCAACGCCTTGGCTATCAGTTTGATGGCGCCAATGGCCAAGGCGTCGGTAATCGGCGAGGCATTGACCGACAGATAGGATTCGATGGCATGCACCAGCGCATCGACGCCGCTGGCCGCCGTGACCCCGCGCGGACAAGTCAGCGTCATCTGCGGGCTTATCAATGCCACGTCCGGCAACAAGTAATCGCTGACGATGCCTTTCTTCAATTGCGCGACCTTATCGGAAAGGATCGCCACGTTGGTGACTTCCGAGCCGGTGCCGGCGGTGGTGGGGATGGCGATCAGTGGCGGGCCTTTGCGTGGTACCTGGTCAACCCCGAACAAATCTTCAAGGGCACCGTGGTAACCGGCGTAGGCCGCCACGCTCTTGGCGATGTCGATGGCGCTCCCCCCGCCCAGGCCGATCAGCCCGTCATGCCCGCCGTCGCGGTAGACCCGCATGCAGTCTTCGACGATGGCGATTTCCGGATCCGGCAGCACGCGGTCGAAGATTTCGAAGGTGCGACCACCCAACTGCGCCAGCGCCAGCTCTACCGTGCCAGACTTGACCAGCGCGGCGTCGGTGACGATCAGCGGATGGTCGATGTCCAGGCGTGCCAGTTCGGCAGACAGTTGCTCGATGGCCTCTGCGCCGGTGATCAGTTTGTGAGCGATCTTGAAGGAGGAAAGACCCATGTGCGCAGCCTCTTATGGATGTGGGAGCTGGGCACAAGAGTAGCTGGGGTTTAGGGGTGGGCTGATATTCAGGCGGTGAATGACCGGCGTGCTTCTGTGTCGATCGTTTCCCACGCTCCGCTTGGGAATGCAGCCAGGGACGCTCTGCGTCCCAAAAGCGGACGCGGAGCGTCCGATGAGGCATTCCCACGCAGAGCGTGGGAACGATCGTTAACCGTAGATCAGACCTGCGCGGTACGCAGTTTCTCGCTGCGCCCACGCAGCCATTCCAGGGTCAGCAGCAGGATCACCGAGAAGGCGATCAGCAGCGTCGCGGCGGCGGCGATGGTCGGACTGAGGTTTTCGCGGATGCCGCTGAACATCTGCCGTGGCAAGGTCGCTTGCTCGGGGCCGGCGAGGAACAGCGTTACCACCACTTCATCGAAGGAAGTGGCGAAGGCAAACAAAGCACCGGAAATCACCCCGGGCGCAATCAACGGCAAAGTCACCCGACGGAACGCCGTCAGCGGCGAAGCACCGAGGCTGGCCGCCGCGCGCACCAGATTCTGGTTAAACCCTTGCAAAGTCGCCGACACGGTGATGATCACGAACGGCACGCCCAACACCGCATGCACCACAATCAGTGAGAAGAAGCTGTTGCCCAGGCCCAAGGGCGCAAAGAACAGATAGCTGGCCACACCAATGATCACCACGGGCACCACCATCGGCGAAATGACCAGCGCCATCACCAGCGGTTTGCCGGGGAAGTCACCACGGGTCAGGCCGATGGCCGCCAGCGTACCGAACACCATGGCCAGCACCGTAGCGGCCGGCGCGACGATAATGCTGTTCTTCAGGGCGCGCATCCATTCCGCCGAGGCGAAAAAGTCGTGATACCACTGCAGCGAGAAGCCTTGCAGCGGGTACACCAGGAAACTGCCGGAGTTGAACGACAGCGGGATGATCACCAGCACCGGCAGGATCAGGAACAACAGAATCAAGCCGCAGAGAATCCGCAAGCTGTAGAACCACACCCGCTCGATGGGCGACATATAAGGACTCAGCATTTCATTCTCCCCTTAGCTCAGGCGCAGGCGACTGGCGCCCACCAGCCAGCTGTAAATCAGATAAAGCACCACGGTCGCCAGGAGCAACAAGCCGCCGAGTGCGGTCGCCATGCCCCAGTTGATGCTGGTGTTGGTGTAGAAGGCGACGAAGTAGCTGACCATCTGATCGTTCGGGCTGCCCAGCAACGCCGGGGTGATGTAGTAGCCGATGGCGAGGATGAACACCAACAGGCAACCGGCGCCGACACCGGCATAGGTTTGCGGGAAGTACACCCGCCAGAAGCTGGCGAATGGATGGCACCCCAGGGAAATCGCCGCACGCATGTAGGTCGGCGAAATGCCTTTCATCACGCTGTAGATCGGCAGGATCATGAAGGGCAGCAGGATGTGCACCATCGAGATGTAGACACCGATGCGGTTGAACACCAGCTCCAGCGGCTTATCGATGATGCCCATGGCCATCAGGCCGCTGTTGATCAGGCCACCCGATTGCAGCAAGACAATCCACGCGGCAACCCGTACCAGGATCGAGGTCCAGAACGGTAGCAGCACCAGAATCATCAGCAGGTTGCTCTGGCGCGACGGCAGGTTCGCCAACAGGTAAGCCAGGGGATACGCGAGTACCAGGCAGATCACGGTGATGATCAGGCCCATCCAGAACGTGCGGGCAAAGATGTCGAGGTAGATCGCCTGGTCCGGGGTGGCCGGGGCGATTTCGCCGAGGTCGTCGATGCGGTGATCGACCGCGGCCAGCAAATAATACGGCGTAATGCTGCTGGTATTGCGGCGTACGGCTTGCCAGTAGGCCGGGTCACCCCAGCGCTCGTCGAGACCTTCCAGCGCTTCTTTATAAGAGGCCGGTTCAGCGGCGAACGGCAAGGCGCGGGCGGTTTTGGTCAGCAGGCTGCGATAGCCGGCCAACTCCATGTTCAAGCGCTTGGACAAATCGCCCAGGGTCTGATTCTTGCGCGCTTCGGCGAGGTCTTCGCTGGCCGCCTTGTAGACCGGTTCGGCAGGCAGGCCTCGGCCGTCCCAACTGGCGATGGCCGCCACGGTGCGCGGCATGCCACCGACCACTTCCGGGTTACCCACGCTTTTGTAGAGCAGCGCCACGATTGGCACCAGGAACACCAGCAACAGGAACAGCACCAGCGGCGCGATCAACGCCTGGGCCTTCCAGCGGTTGACCCGCTCGGCGTGCTTGAGCCGCTGCTTCAAGGTGGGGTCAGTGCCCGCGTTCACGGGAACGGCGATAGCCATGGCGTACTCCGGAAATCTTTGGATGGGCGGCATCAAACAGCGCGATGCCGCATTACATCAATGTTCTTGAACCATTCACTGGCCCCTGTAGGAGCTGGCGCAGCCTGCGATCTTTTGGCGGCTTAGAGACCGCTGAAGATCAAAAGATCGCAGCCTTCGGCAGCTCCTACAGCGTAAGCCCGCGCTACGGTCTTACTTCGCAGCCCAGGAATTGAAGCGCTGTTCCAGTTGCTCGCCGTTGTCAGCCCAGAAGCTGACGTCGATCTGTACCTGGTTGGCGATGTTTTCCGGGGTGGTCGGCATGTCCTTCAGGACATCCTTGGCCAGCAACGGTACGGCCTGGGTGTTGGCCGGGCCGTAGGCGATGTTTTCCGAGTAGGTCTTCTGCTGCTGTGGCTGTACCGAGAAGGCGATGAATTTCTTCGCCGCTTCCGCACGCTTGGCATCCAGACCTTTTGGAATAGCCCATGCGTCGAAGTCGTAGATACCGCCGTTCCACACCACTTTCAGGTTGCTTTCTTTCTGCACGGCGGCGATGCGGCCGTTGTAGGCAGAGCTCATGACCACGTCACCGGAAGCGAGGTATTGCGGCGGTTGTGCGCCCGCTTCCCACCACTGGATGTTGGGCTTGAGTTCGTCGAGTTTCTTGAACGCGCGATCCTGTCCATCTTTACCGGCCAGCACTTTGTAGACGTCTTTTGGCGCAACGCCGTCAGCCATCAGTGCGAACTCCAGGGTGTACTTGGCGCCTTTACGCAGGCCTCGCTTGCCTGGGAATTGCTTGGTGTCCCAGAAATCCGCCCAGCTGGTCGGTGCGGTCTTCAGCTTGTCGGCGTTGTAGGCCAACACGGTCGACCACACGAAGAAACCTACGCCACATGGCTGGATAGCGCCTTTGACGTAGTCCTCGGTCTTGCCGAACAGGGCCGGGTCGAGTTGCTCGAACATGTCTTCGTCGCAACCACGGGACAGTTCTGGTGATTCGACTTCTACCAGATCCCAGGACACGCTCTTGGTGTCGACCATGGCCTTGACCTTGGCCATCTCACCGTTGTATTCGCCCGCCACGATCTTGCCGTTGCCTGCCGCTTCCCACGGTGCGTAGAAGGCTTTGACCTGCGCCGCCTTGTTCGCCCCGCCAAAGGACACCACGGTCAGGTCCGGGCCAGCCGCCATTGCGCTTGCTGCCCCCATCATGCCCAGTGCCAGAGCGGTGAATTTCAGGGATCTCAACATTTATTGTTCTCTCCACGTGCAGGGTTTGTGTTGTTGAAGCCGGGGCGATCAGTTCGCCTCTAGAATGGGATCGAGCGCGCGAACGTGTTCGACCTGCCAGCCAAGCGGAACCACGTCGCCGACCGCGAGCGCAGGATCGAGCTCGGCAATCGGTTGTTTCACGAAGAAGTCGGTCTTGCCACAGACCTCCAGGCGAACCCGGACGTGGTCGCCCAGATAGATGAATTCCGCTACCCGTCCCGAGAAGCGGTTGATGCAAGACTCGCTGGAGCCATTGAGACTCACGCGTTCGGGGCGAATGGACAAGGTCACCGGTTCACCGGTCCTGCCGACGTTCACCGCCAGGGCTTCAACTTTTTCACCACGGCCCAGTTCGACCACGCAACGGTCGCCGGTCTGACTGTGCAGACGGCCATTAAGACGGTTGTTTTCGCCAATGAAGTTGGCGACGAAGGTGTTTTTCGGCTCTTCATACAACGTACGTGGAGGCGCGATCTGCTGGATCTCGCCCTGATGGAAAACGGCCACACGGTCGGACATGGTCAGGGCTTCGCCCTGGTCGTGGGTCACGTAGACCACGGTCACACCCAGACGCTGGTGCAGGTGCTTGATTTCCATCTGCATGTGTTCGCGCAACTGTTTATCCAGTGCGCCGAGGGGTTCGTCCATCAGCACCAGTTGCGGCTCGAACACCAGTGCGCGGGCCAGTGCCACGCGCTGCTGCTGTCCACCGGAAAGTTGTGCCGGATAACGCTGGGCAAAGGCGTCGAGCTGCACCATGCTCAGGACTTTTTTGACCTTATCGCTGACGTCGCTTTTGTTCAGCCCGCGCACAGTCAGAGGGAACGCCAGGTTCTCGGCAACCGTCATGTGCGGGAACAACGCATAGTTCTGGAAGACCATGCCGATGTCACGCTTGTGCGGCGGCACGTTGTTGATGGCGCGTCCGGCCAGCAGGATCTCTCCCGCTGTCGGAGTTTCGAAACCGGCGAGCATCATCAGGCTGGTGGTTTTGCCGGAGCCGGAGGGGCCAAGCAAGGTGAGGAATTCGCCTTTGCGAATGTCCAGGTTGAGGTCCTTGACGATCAGGTTCTCGCCATCGTAGCTCTTCTGCACTCCACGAAAGCTGACCAGAACATCATTGGCCCCTGCGCTTGAATCGACCTGGCTCATACCCACACCTTTGTTGTTGATGACTGCTGTGGACTAAGCCTAGTGGACGCTGGGACCTGCGCAAATCGGGGGGCAAGAGAGAATCGCCTCAGCCATATGGAAGGCTGGGGGTAGGGATTGCCCTACAAGGATGGCGCGCTTTGGCAAGCGCAGCGGCGAGCGGTGAGCTGCACGCCGCAAGAACGAGCAATAAGCGGTTGTCCAGGCATGTCGCAAATGGACATGGCGACGCGCGCAGGGGGGCGGGGGTGTTTTCAGAGGAGCTTGTGTTCCATCGCGTACTTCACCAGCTCCGCCAGCGAGGTGATATTGAGTTTCTGCATCAACCGCGCCTTGTGGGTACTGATGGTTTTGCTGCTCAACGCCAGTTGCTGGGCAATGTCGTTGACGTTGGCGCCCTGGGCCAGGCGTTCGAACACCGAAAACTCACGCTCCGAGAGCAGTGAGTGCAACGGCCGCGAATCGGTCAGGCCGACTTCGAAGACCATCCGGTCGGCCAGGTCCGGGTCGATATAGCGCCCTCCCGCTGCCACCCGGCGGATGGCCGTCAGCAACAGCGCCGGATCACTGTCCTTGGTGGCATAGCCTGCCGCACCGACTTTCAACGCCCGTGCCGCCATTTGCGCCTCGTCATGCATCGACAACACCAGGATCACCGGCGGATTGTTCAAGGCACGGATCCGCGGGATCGCCTCAAGGCCGTTGACACCCGGCATGGAGATATCCAGCAGCACCACTTCGCAGGGCACATGCCGCAGGGTCTCGAGCAGCTGTTCGCCATTGCTCGCCTCCCCCACCACCAGCAAGTCCTTGGCCAGGCCGATCAATTGCTTGATGCCTTCGCGGACAATGGTGTGGTCTTCGGCAACCAGTACACGGATCACTTACGTCTCCTTATCCAAGGGTACTCGCACAGTCAGGGTCGTGCCCTCACCCGGCTCACTCTCAAGGGACAGTTGCCCGCCCATGATCAACACCCGCTCGCGCATGCCGACCAACCCAAAGGAAGTTTGCCTGCCGCTTTCGGCGACAAATCCTACGCCATCATCGCTGACGGTCAGGCACAACTCTTCGCCTTCAAGAGTAAGTGTCAGTTCGACAGTATGCGCCTGGGCGTGGCGCATGACATTGGTCAGTGCTTCCTGAAGTATACGAAACAGGCCGATGGCCTTGGCATCACTGAGCACGGGCAAGTTTTCAGGCACCTGTACCAGGCACGGAATCTGCGTGCGCGCCTCGAACCGGCGTGCCTGCCATTCGATGGCCGAGGCTATCCCGGCATCTAGAATCGGTGGCCGCAACGCCGTCGCCACATCGCGTACCAGCTGGAACAGCTGTGCGATCAAACGCTTCATGCTGTTCAGGCGCTCGTTCAATCCGGGGTCGAGTTGCGCATAAGCCAGCTCGCACATGGACGTTTCCAGCTTGAGCACCGTCAACATCTGGCCCAGTTCGTCGTGAACTTCCCGGGCAATGCGCGCCTTCTCCTCTTCGCGCACGCTTTCAAGGTGCGCCGACAATTCGCGCAGTTGCTCACGCGAGCTCGCCAGTTCCAGTTCGATGCGTTTGCTCTCGCTGATGTCCCAGACAATGCCATCCCAAACGTAGGCGCCGCCCTCGAGTCGACGGGTTATCGCCTTGATCTCCGCCCAGCGTTGTTCCCCCTGACGCGTAAGGATCCGCCCCTGCCAGGACCAGTCGCTGTCAGTGTCCAGCGCACGATCCTGGGTCTGGTGATAGCTGGCCTTGTCGTCCGGATGCACCAGGCTGCGCAGGCCTTTGTCACGATGGGCCAGGGTCGCTGGCGAATAACCCACCAGGCTCTCGCTGCCCTCGCTGATGTAGGCAAAGTCGATCTGGCCTGTCACCGGCGCCCGTTCCAGGCGAAAAACCAGGCCCGGCACATTCGCCGCGATCCCTTGCAAGCGTGCTTCACTTTCCTGCAACGCCGCCAGGGCGCGACGCCGTTCGGTGACATCGGTCAGGTAGACCACCAGGTACTCGCCATCGCGAAAGCGCAAAAAACTCAGGGAGACATCGGCCGGCAGGATGCTGCCATCGGCCCGCAGGCAATTGGATTCGAAACTTTGCGGCGCGTCGTCGCTGGCCCTGGCGCGCTTCCACAGGTTCAACCAGCGATCCATGTGCAGTTCGGGCTCGAACTCGATCAATGGCCGGTCGATAATCCCTCCGGGCGGATAGCCCAGCATGGTTTCGGCAGCGCGGTTGGCGTAGCGCACGTGGCTGTCCCAATTCACCCAGAGAATGCCGACGGTGCTCTGGTCGATGGAAAACTGCGTGAGCCGCAGGGCCTCTTCACTGGCGGCACGCAGGGCAATGTCTGCCTGCGCCGCCACCAGTCGTTGTTCCAGGCTGTGCTGCTGGCGTCGTTGCCAGAACACGATGGCCATGGCGCTGAGCGCCACCACCAATAGCAACAGGCAAAGGTTTTGCCAGAATCCCGGGGATTCGGTGAGCCGCGGGTACTTGGGTTGCAGCCACTGGTTGTGCAGCGCCTCCAGGTCCTTGGCCGGGATCGCCCGCAGCGCGCTTTCGACAATGCCGGCCAACTCGGGCAGGTCGCGTCGCGTGGCCACCCGCAGCAGCTGTGGCAAGCCGATATCACCGACCACCACCAGCCCGGAGAACTCAGGTTCAACGGACAGGCGCCCCAATTGTGCCTCGTCGACCACTGCGTAGGCGGCTTGCTGGCTCAACAACAGTTGCAAGGCCTGGCGTTCGGCCGGTACACCCTGCAGGTTCAAATGCGGATAGTTTCCACGCAGGTAGTCGGCGGTGGCACTGGGCATGCGCACGGCGACGCGGGTTTGGCTGTCGAGCTTTTCCAGCTCAACCGCCCCGGTGCTTTTCTGGTCGCTGACCACCAGTTGTGGCACCCGCATGTACGGGTCGGAAAACTGCCAGAGGCGCAGGCCGCCAGGGGTCTGGGTCAGCCCCGGGGCGAGATCGATTTCGCCGGCGCGCGCGGCCGCTTCCAATTGCTCGAGATCGGGAAAGTTGCGCCAGCTCAGTTCGACCTTGAGCGACTTGGCCAGCCACTTCATCAGCTCGACATTGACCCCGGACAGGCGCTGCAAGCGGCGGTCGTACTGCGCGTAGGGCGCTTGCAATACCAGTCCCACCCGCAAATCGCCCTGCCGCGCCAACCACTGTTGCTGGCCTGCCGACAATGGCGCGACATGCGCCGGTGGCGCGGCCGCCGCCCAGCCCATCAAGGGCAACCACAAACAGCCGATAACCCACAGGCAGCGAAAACGCATCATCGAACTCTCACACACTGACAAAAACTGACCAACCCATTAGGCTGCCGGAATAACTTCTGGCCTGGAATATCCAATGCTCCCTGTCTACCGCCTGGCACTGCCAGCATTGTGCCTGTCGCTGGTCCTGCCATGGGCTTTTTCCGTTGAAGCAGCCGACCCGACGCCTGCCACGGCAGAAACCCCCTCCGAAGCAAAACCACTCGAACGCCAGCCGTTGCCTGAGCGTAGTCAGGAAGAAGCCATTGCACTGGAGCGAAAAATTCCGCTCCAGGAACAACAGCAATTGCAATCAGGCTCCGATACGTTCCTGGCCCTGTGGAAGCCGGCCAATACCGCCGACCCCAAAGGTGCGGTCATTATCATTCCTGGCGCTGGCGAAACCGTTGACTGGCCGCAAGCAATCGGCCCGCTGCGCCGCCAATTACCGGATGCCCAATGGAGCAGCCTGAGTATCACCCTGCCTGACTTGCAAAGCGAAGCCATGGCGCCGCGCGTGGTGCAAGCCACTCCAGCAGCCAAAGCGCCAGACGTCGGCAGCAAAGACTCGACCACCGCCGCGCCCATCGAACAGGCCGCGGGCGGCGAAGCCGAGGTGGCGGACAAGGCCGTCGCCGAAACCGCTGACGAACAGAGCAAGGCTGACGCCGAGCGAATCTTCGCCCGCATCGACGCAGCCATCGCTTTTGCCGAACAGCAAAGTGCTCGCAGCCTGGTGGTGCTGGGGCATGGTACCGGCGCCTATTGGGCTGCGCGGTATTTGAGCGAGAGGCAGACGGCACAGGTCGAGCGCTTCGTCATGGTCGCCGCGCAGACGCCGAACAAGGCGGTCCCTGAACTGGACGACCTCGCGCCAAGCCTCAAGCTGCCCACCGCCGACTTCTTCTATATGGACAAGCCGCTGGACCGCAACGCGGCGCTGGCCCGCCTGCAGGCCAGCAAACGCCTGAAGACTTCGGCCTTCAGCCAGGTCTCGCTCAAGGCTCTGCCGGGCAATAACCAGGCACAACAGGAACAATTGGTGCGCCGGGTGCGGGGCTGGTTGAATCCGCAGAATGCGTCGAACTGATGGACTGAGTCGCCCCACTCTTGGGGCGACGCAACGCTTCGCTGCTAACGAAAGTCCCGCCGTTGACGAATCAACGTATAGGCATTGTGCAGCTCGCGTGTCTTATCGGTGGCCTCTCGAACCTGCGACGCCGTGGCACCACTGCCGGCAATCTTGTCCGGGTGATGACGACTGAGCAGGCGGCGATAGGCGCGCTTGATCTGGGCGGGCTCACTGGTGGCAGTTACACCCAACAGCCGCAAAGCGTCCTGATAGGTTGTCACACTGCTGACCAACGGACGATGCTGTGGCTCGTAATCGGCCGCCAACGCCCTGACATGCCGTTCGGACCACCCCAGCCAATTCCCCCACTGAAAGAGCAGCTCACGCTCGCGATTGCCCGCATGCCCATCAGCCCAAACCATCCGCCAACAAGCGCGCAAGACCCCTTCTGCCGCATAGGGTTGAGACTTTAGGCTGCGCAAATGGCCACGCAACCGGTCACTGCCCGACTTGCCACGATTGAACGCGGCAATCGCCCGACGCTGTGCCGATTCGGACATTTCCAGGGCACGCATCTCCGCGCGAGCCTGCTGGATATGCCCCTCCACGACCCGTCCATCACACTTGGCCAGGCGTCCCAGCAACACAAACAACAACTCGTCGTTGCGCAGGACAGGTCGCCCCCCGAGCTTTTCGCGCAAATGCGCCAGGCTTTGCAGGTGCAGGTGCCGATCCAGCACCTGCCCCAACAAGGCGCCAAGCATGGCTCCCGGAATGCTGGCGATGGCAAAGCCCACTCCGGTTCCGATCAGCGTCCCTGGCCACAGCATGTCAGCGGCTCGCTTCGATCAGGGTTTCAACTTCGGCCAGACGCTCGTGAGTGCCGACATCGACCCAATGCCCCCTCAGGCGTTCGCCGCTCACTAGCCCGTCTGCCATGGCTTTGCGCAATAGCGGCGCGAGCTTGAACGCTCCTGCCGAGCAACCATCGAACAACTGTGGATGCAGCACGGCGATACCGCTGTAGGTCAGGGTTGCGGTGTCCGGCTGACCGTCCCGGACCTGGCCGTCGCTCAGGCTGAAGTCTCCGGCGAGATGATGGGGTGGGTTGTCGGCCAGCACCAGATGCGCCAGCCCGGTAATGGGTTGATGCAGCACGCTGAAATCGTAGTCGGTCCAGATGTCACCGTTGACCACCAGGAAAGCTTCGTCACCCAATAACGGCAAGGCGCGGAAGATTCCGCCACCGGTTTCCAGGGGTTCACCTTCGGCCGAGTAGCGAATGCTCACGCCGTAGCGCGAGCCATCGCCCAGATAGTCTTCGATCTGCTGGCCCAGCCAGGCATGATTGATCACGATCTCGGTAAAACCTGCCGCCGCCAGGGCTCGCAGGTGATACTCGATCAGCGGCACGCCGCCGGCGCGCACCAGCGGCTTGGGCGTGGTCAGGGTCAAGGGACGCATGCGCTCGCCCTTGCCTGCCGCCAGAATCATCGCCTTCATGCGGTCACTCCGGCACGCAGGCTGGCCAGCAATACATCGAGCCCAGCCAGTTCAGGACGACGCGCAATCACTGCATCTATATAGGCAAAGAAGCGAGGCACATCGCCCAGGTAGCGCGGCTTGCCGTCGCGGTGGCAAATACGCGCAAAGATACCGATCACTTTCAGGTGACGCTGCACGCCCATCAGGTCGCTGGCGCGCAGGAAGTCTTCGAAGTCTGGCTGCACCGGAATGTTCAGCGCAGCCGCTTGCTGCCAGTAATTTTCCAGCCAGCCGCGCACGCGCTCCTCGGGCCAACTGAGGAAGGCATCCTTGAACAGGCAGGTTACGTCGTAGGTGACAGGACCATAGACGGCGTCCTGGAAATCCAGCACGCCCGGGTTGGGTTCGCTGAGCATCAGGTTACGTGGCATGTAGTCGCGATGCACCAGGACCTTCGGCTGGGCCAGGGCACTGTCGATCAACAGATCGCTGACCTGCTGCCAGAGCACTTGCTGCGCCGCATCAAACTCGACGCCCAATTCATGCTTGACGTACCACTCGGGAAACAATTGCAGCTCGCGTCGCAACAGCGCCACGTCGTAACTCGGCAATGGCGCAACCATCGGCAACTGCTGGAACGCCAGTAGCGCTTGCAGGGCATCGTTGAACAAATCGTCGGCGTTTTCGCTGTCGATCACGTCCAGGTAGGTCTGGTTGCCCAGGTCATTGAGCAAAAGAAATCCGCGTTCAAGGTCTTCGGCGTAGATTTTCGGCACATTTATCCCGGATTTCGCCAGCAGAAATGCGATATCCACGAAAGGCTTGCAGTTTTCCTGGGGCGGAGGTGCGTCCATCACGATCAAGCTTTGACCTGCACCCTCCCACCGAAAATAGCGCCGAAAACTCGCGTCGCTGCTTGCCGCAGTCAACGTGGCCGGGGGTACGGCACCCCACCCCTGTTGTGCAAAAAGAATTGCCAATTGCTCATCGAGCCAAACTTTCAGGTGTTGCAAACGTATATCTTGGTCAGGCATTGCAAGGGTCTCCGACGGCGCTAGCCGTCAAGCGGGTCATGCTTTATTATCCAGCATCTTTTTCAGACCATCGAGAGGCGTGCGGCCCACACCGCGGGCAGATGGCACGCAGGAAGCCCGGACTATTAAGATGGCATTGAAATCCCCCGCGTTTCGTAAAAAATTTCCGTTGTTGATGACCGGCAGTTTGCTGGCTCTGCAACCCTTGGCCACCCCTTTCGTGGTCGCCGCGGAACAGTATGACTGCTCGGTCTCCGCTTCGGGAGCCTGGAATTGTGCGCCAAAATCGCCAGCGGCTGCATTGCCACCGCGTCCAGTCCACGAGGGCAGCGCAGTCTCCGCCACCGGCGAGTCACCCGCCGAAACGGGCGCCAGCGAAGACACGGGGGCCAAACCTGCACTGGTCACCGAATCCAAAGGCCGTGGCCTGAAGTCGCGTAGCGCAGACTACAGCCACCTCGACTGGGTTCCGCGCGAGCAGCTCACTGCAGCACAATTGGCCGAAACCGGTCCTTATTGCTCTGGTTCCTATATCGAACCGATTCGTCCTGGCATGAATGACAAGACGAATAAAAGTGACGCTCCCACCTTTGTCGGCGCCAAAGCCTCCCGCTACAAGCAGGATGAGCAGGTCGCCAGCCTGGCCGGTGACGTGGTCATGCGCCAGGGCAGCATGCAGGTCGAAGCCGATGAAGCCAACCTTTACCAGGCCGAGAGCCGTGGCGAGCTGAGCGGCAACGTGCGCATTCGCGACAACGGTGCACTGATCGTGGGTGACCACGCCGACGTGCAGCTCGATACCGGTGAAGCCAAGATCGACAACGCCGAATACGTGATGCACAAATCGCGTATCCGCGGTAACGCGCTGTACGCCAAGCGTGCCGAGAACGCGATCATCCGCCTCAAGGATGGTACGTACACCACGTGCGAACCGAACAGCAACGCCTGGCAACTCAAGGGCAACAACATCACCTTGAACCCGGCGACCGGCTTCGGTACCGCGACCAACGTGACACTGCGGGTCAAGGACATTCCGGTCCTGTACACGCCATATATCTACTTCCCGATCGACGACCGCCGTCAATCCGGCTTCCTGCCGCCGACCATCGGCACCGGCAGCGATACCGGCTTCCTGCTGGTTACGCCGTACTACTTCAACCTGGCACCCAACTACGATGCCACGTTGTACCCACGCTACATGAGCGATCGCGGCCTGTTGATGGAAGGCGAATTCCGCTACCTGACCAAGTCCAGCGAAGGTCAGTTCGGCGCCGCGTACCTCAATGATGAGAACGACGATCGCAAGCTGCAGACCGATTACGATAAAACCCGCTACATGTACAACTGGCAGCACAAGGGTGGTCTTGATTCGCGTGTCCTGACCCAGGTCGACTACACCAAGATCAGCGACCCTTATTACTTCCAGGATCTGAAGACCGACCAGATTGGCGTGAAGAGTGCCGACTACGTCAACCAGCAGGGTGCTGTTACCTACCGTGGCGACAGCTACACCGCCCGCGTGAATGCCCAGGCCTATCAACTGGCGACTGTGTCGAACATCACTCCGTACGACCGTTTGCCGCAGATCACCTTCAACGGTGCGCTACCGGATCGTCCAGGCGGTCTGAATTTCACGTATGACACTGAGCTTGTGCGGTTCGATCGGGATTTGAAGACCGGCGACTACACCGATGAAGACGGCAATGTTGAGCCACGCCTCGACCAAAACGTTCAAGGCCTGGCCCGTGCCAATGGCGATCGCCTCAACCTTGCGCCAGCGGTCAGCTTCCCGATGGAGGCGAGCTATGGGTTCCTGACGCCTAAACTCAAGTACCAGTACACGCAGTACCAACTGGACCTGGACAGCATCGGCAAAAGCCAGATTGCCGCGCAGACTGCAGAACAGGACCGACTCAACGGCACGTTCGACAGCAACCAGAACCGTGGCGTGCCAATCGCCAGCATCGACAGCGGCCTGTATTTCGATCGCAAGACCAGCTGGTTTGGCAAGAACTATAACCAGACCCTCGAACCACGCCTGTTCTACCTCTACGTACCCGAGAAGGACCAGGAAGACATTCCGGTATTCGACACCAGCGAATACACCTTCAGCTATGCCTCGCTGTTTCGCGACAATCGTTTCTCTGGCTCCGATCGCGTCGGCGACGAGAACAAACTGTCCCTGGGCGTAACCAGTCGCTGGATCGAAGAAAACGGCTTCGAACGCCAACGCATCAGCGTCGGCCAGGCTCTCTACTTCAAGGACCGCGAAGTCCAGCTGCCGGGCATCGATGCAAAAACCCGCGAAGACGCGCACTCTGACGTTTCTCCTTATGCGCTGGAGTACGAATATCGCTGGAACCGCGACTGGCGCACCACGGCCGACTACAACTGGGACCCGGACAGCCGCAGCCCTCGTTCGGGCAGTGCGATGTTCCACTACCAGCCTGAGGACAACCCGAACAAGGTTATCAACGCCGGCTATCGCTATCGCAATGACCAGGTTCGTTACGACCAGAACTCCGGTACATGGCAGGTCGGCGGTGGTGACTATGGCGTCCCGGGCCAACCTGGCTACGTGAAGGACTACTACAAGATCGAACAGCACGACTTCTCGGTGATCTGGCCGGTCGTGCCGCAATGGAACGTCATCAGCCGCTGGCAGTACGACTACAACCGCAACCGTACCCTGGAAGCCTTCGGTGGCTTCGAGTACGACAACTGCTGCTGGAAACTGCGCCTGATCAACCGTTACTGGGTCGATTATGACGAAACCAGTCAAGACGCCCCGGAAAACGAAAAAGGCGACCATGGCGTCTTCCTCCAAATTGTTCTGAAGGGACTCGGCGGCCTCACCGGCGCCAAAGTAGAGAGTTTCCTCGACAAAGGCATCCAAGGTTATCGTGAACGTGAAGACCAAGCTTTCTGATTGTCTGCGCCCGCTGTTGCTGGGCGCGCTGTTCCTGGGTACCGCGGCCAACGCCGCGGTACAGTCCATCGACAAAGTGGTGGCCATTGTCGACAACGACGTGGTCATGCAGAGCCAACTGGACCAACGGGTCCATGAAGTCCAGCAAACCATTGCCAAGCGCGGCACCGCCGTGCCACCGGCCAGCGTATTGGAGCAACAGGTGCTTGAGCGCCTGATCGTCGAGAACCTGCAACTGCAGATCGGCGAACGCTCCGGCATCCGCATCACCGATGAAGAACTGAACCAGGCCGTCGGCACGATTGCCCAGCGCAACAACATGTCGGTGGAGCAGTTCCGCGCCGCCCTGACGCGTGACGGCCTGTCCTACGACGACGCACGTGACCAGATTCGCCGCGAAATGGTCATCAGCCGTGTGCGTCAGCGCCGCGTCGCCGAACGCATCCAGGTCTCCGAGCAGGAAGTGAAGAACTTCCTGGCTTCGGACCTTGGCAAAATGCAGCTGTCCGAAGAATTCCGCCTGGCCAACATCCTGATTCCTACGCCGGAAAGCGCCAACTCCGACGCCATCCAAAATGCCGCCAAGCAGGCCGACGCGGTTTACCAGCAGCTCAAGCAAGGCGCTGACTTCGGTCAGCTGGCAATCGCCAAGTCCGCCAGCGAAACCGCACTGGAAGGTGGCGACATGGGCTGGCGTAAAGCCGCTCAACTGCCGCCACCCTTCGATCGCCTGCTGAGCACCATGGCTGTGGGCGACATCACCCAACCGATGCGCACGCCGGGGGGCTTCATCATCCTGAAGATCACCGACAAGCGTGGTGGTGAGGCGCAAGTGCGTGACGAAGTGCACGTACGCCACATCCTGGTCAAACCAAGCCCGATCCGTGACGAAGCAAAGACCAAGGCCCTGGCCGAGTCGCTCTACGCCCGCATCGAAGCAGGCGAAGATTTCGGCGAACTGGCGAAAAGCTTCTCGGAAGATCCGGGTTCCGCCCTCAATGGCGGCGACCTGAACTGGATCGACCCGAATGTACTGGTTCCGGAGTTCCGCGAAGTGATGGCCAAGACCCCGCAAGGTCAGCTGTCCAAGCCATTCCAGACCCAATACGGCTGGCACGTCCTGGAAGTCCTTGGTCGTCGCGCCACCGACAGCACGAGCCAGGCTCGCGAACAGCAAGCGATGACCGTGCTGCGTAATCGCAAATACGACGAAGAGCTGCAAACCTGGCTGCGTCAGATCCGTGACGAAGCGTATGTGGAAATCAAACTCCCTGGCGCCGACCAGGCAGCACAGTGAAACCCAAGCGTTTCGCGCTGACACCCGGCGAACCGGCCGGCATAGGTCCCGACCTGTGCCTGCTGCTCGCCGCGCACGCCCAGCCACACCCCCTGATAGCCATTACCAGCCGCGACCTGCTCCTTGAGCGGGCCGCGCAGTTGGGCGTGGCCGTCGATGTGCTGCCCGTCACGCCGGACAACTGGCCGGATGCTCCCGCTCCCGCCAACAGCCTGTATGTGTGGGATACCCCGCTCAATGCCAAGGTGGTCGCCGGGCAACTGGACAAAGCCAACGCCACTTTCGTCCTGGAAACCCTCACCCGCGCCGGCCAGGGCTGCCTGGACGGGCATTTTGCCGGCATGATCACCGCCCCGGTGCACAAAGGCGTGATCAATGAATCCGGTATCGCGTTTTCCGGGCACACGGAATTCCTCGCCGACCTGACCCATACCGCGCAAGTGGTCATGATGCTCGCCACCCGTGGTCTGCGCGTGGCACTGGTCACCACCCACCTGCCGCTGCGCGAGATTGCCGATGCGATCACGCCGGAGCGTCTGGAGCGGGTGACGCGAATCCTGCACACCGACCTGAAAGAAAAGTTCGGCATCGCCCAGCCACGCATCCTGGTATGTGGGCTCAACCCCCATGCCGGTGAAGGCGGACACCTGGGCCATGAAGAAATCGATATCATCGAACCCACACTAGAGCGCCTTCGCGGCGAAGGCATGGACCTACGCGGCCCGCTGCCCGCCGACACTCTGTTTACCCCCAAATATCTGGAGCACTGCGATGCAGTGCTGGCGATGTACCACGACCAGGGCCTGCCTGTGCTGAAATACAAAGGCTTTGGCGCAGCAGTCAATGTGACTCTCGGCTTGCCGATCATCCGCACCTCGGTCGACCACGGCACCGCCCTGGACCTGGCCGGTAGCGGCAAGATCGACACCGGCAGCCTGCAAGTCGCCCTGGAAACCGCCTACCAGATGGCCGAGACCCGTTTATGACCGAGCAATACCAACACAAGGCGCGCAAGCGCTTTGGCCAGAACTTTCTGCACGATGCCGGCGTTATCGACCGCATCCTGCGCTCCATCCATGCCAAGGCCGAAGACCGCCTCCTGGAAATCGGCCCCGGCCAAGGCGCGCTGACCCAGGGCCTGCTCAGCAGCGGCGCCCAGCTCGACGTGGTGGAACTGGACAAGGACCTGATCCCGATCCTCAACCAGCAGTTCGCTGGCAAGAGCAACTTCAACCTGCATCAGGGTGATGCATTGAAGTTCGATTTCACCAGTTTGAATGCTGCACCTGGCAGCCTGCGCGTAGTCGGCAACTTGCCATATAACATCTCTACACCGCTGATTTTCCACCTGCTGCACAACGCCCACCTGATTCGCGACATGCACTTCATGCTGCAAAAAGAAGTGGTCGAGCGTCTGGCGGCAGGGCCTGGTGGCGGTGATTGGGGCCGGCTGTCGATCATGGTCCAGTACCACTGCCGGGTCGAGCATCTGTTCAACGTAGGTCCTGGCGCGTTCAACCCGCCACCAAAAGTCGACTCGGCCATCGTGCGCCTGGTGCCCCATGCAGTACTGCCGCACCCGGCCAAGGATCACCGCTTGCTGGAGCGCGTCGTGCGCGAGGCTTTCAACCAGCGCCGCAAGACCCTGCGCAACACCCTCAAGCTCCTGCTGAGCAACGCCGAAATCGAAGCCGCTGGCGTCGATGGCAGCTTGCGTCCCGAGCAGCTCGATCTGGCGGCGTTCGTACGCCTTGCTGACAAGCTCAGCGAACAAGCCCTACAGAAAACCGCGGACGCCTGACAGGACTGAAGCGTTATCGGGTAGGACACCAGCGCCCATGTCTGGTTTACTATCCGATACCTGGCCTAGACTGACTTATCAGCTATGTCCCGCGTTTCGCTTCGTTTTTAAGGCCCTTTGCATGTCCGATCCTCGTTATCAGGTCGACGTCAGCGTCGTCACCCGCTATCTGGCAGAACAATCGCAACCCGAGCAAGAGCGTTTTGCCTTCGCGTACACCATCACCGTGCAAAATAACGGCCTGCTACCGGCCCAACTGCTATCACGGCATTGGGTCATCACCGATGGCGATGGGCATGTCGAGGAAGTTCGCGGTGCGGGCGTGGTAGGTCAGCAACCGCTGATCGAGCCTGGGCAAAGCCATACCTACAGCAGCGGCACCGTCATGACATCCAAGGTCGGCACCATGCAGGGCACTTACGAGATGCTCGCCGACGACGGCAAACATTTCGATGCCATCATCGCCCCGTTCCGCCTGGCGGTGCCTGGAGCCTTGCACTGATGGCCACCTATGCCGTCGGCGACCTGCAAGGCTGCCTTGAAGCACTGCAATGCCTGCTCAAGAAGGTCGCCTTCGACCCGGCCGAAGACCGTCTGTGGCTGGTCGGCGACCTGGTTAATCGCGGCCCGCAGTCGCTGGAAACCCTGCGCTTCCTCTATAGCATCCGTCACTCACTGGTGTGCGTGCTTGGCAACCACGACCTGCACCTGCTGGCGGCCGGCAAGAATATCGAGCGCCTGAAGAAAGCCGACACCCTGCGCGAAATTATCGAAGCCCCGGACAGCGCCGAGCTGCTGGAATGGCTGCGCCAGCAAAAACTCATGCACTACGACGAGCAGCGCAACGTGGCGATGGTACATGCTGGCATTCCGCCGCAATGGTCGCTGCGCAAAGCACTGAAATGCGCGGCCGAAGTCGAGACGGCCCTGCGCGATGACAACCTGCTGCCGCCTTACCTCGATGGCATGTACGGTAACGATCCGGCGAAATGGGACAGTGACCTCAAGGGCGTCACGCGCCTGCGGGTGATTACCAACTATTTCACGCGCATGCGCTTCTGCACGGCCGAGGGCAAACTCGACCTCAAGAGCAAGGAAGGCCTGGGCACGGCACCTGCAGGCTTCAAGCCGTGGTTCCAGCACAAGGAACGCAAAACCAGGGACGTAAAGATCATCTTCGGCCACTGGGCAGCACTGGAAGGCAAGATCCAGGAGCCGGGCGTCTCGGCCCTCGACACTGGCTGTGTCTGGGGCGGTGCCCTGACCCTGATGAATGTCGACACGGGTGAACGCCTGGCCTGCAAATGCGACGAACACGGCCATGCCGCCGAGCCGCCAGTCGCCCCACAGATTTCCGAACCATCGCCAGCCAGCGCCCCGCGCTAGACTGCATTTTCTGCCGAGCCACAGGAGCCCGCCATGAGCGAATTCAAACGTATTCCCCCGGAACAGGCCCAGGCCCTGCGCGAACAAGGTGCAGTGGTGGTCGATGTCCGGGACCCTGCAACCTTTGCCGCCTTGCACATCAGCGGCTCGAAGCATCTGGACAACCACTCCCTGCACGCCTTCATCCAGGGCGCCGATCTGGGCGCGCCCACCGTGGTGGTTTGCTATCACGGCAACTCCAGCCAGGGTGCCGCCGCCTACCTGGTCAGCCAGGGTTTTTCCGACGTCTACAGCATGGATGGCGGCTTCGAGCTATGGCGTACGACTTATCCTTCAGAAACAGCGCAAGGCACCACCGAATAATTTTTTTGTCATGCGCAAGGCCCCGCCCCCCGCGGGCTAGCGCGGTGGCAGACGAACGGTCTGCCACAACTAATTACGTATCTCGCCTTTACCTCCCGAATTCCCAACTATCCTTAAGCGCAGGCCATCCAAAACAGGGGAGAGCCGGTACACCGGCGCACGGGTCATCGGGAGTAGCTTTCGGGGTAGTCAGCTCCGAAAGAGTTCTGGGGGGTAAACAGCGACCGCCTGTTCGGTTGCTGCCAGCATCGACTGAGTGATCCGGCGTCGGCTCCACGTATCGAGCGAGGTGACGTCATGAGTATCTTTAGCCACTTCCAACAACGCTTCGAGTCCACACGCCAGGAAGAACTCTCTCTGCAAGAGTATCTGGAGCTGTGCAAAAAGGACCGTAGCGCCTACGTTTCCGCCGCCGAGCGTCTGTTGCTGGCCATCGGTGAACCGGAACTGCTCGACACCTCGACCAACTCGAGGCTGTCGCGAATCTTCTCCAACAAGGTAATCCGTCGCTATCCGGCCTTTGAGGACTTCCACGGGATGGAAGAATGCATCGACCAGATCGTGTCGTATTTCCGCCATGCCGCCCAAGGCCTGGAAGAGAAGAAACAGATCCTTTACCTGCTCGGCCCCGTCGGCGGCGGTAAGTCGTCCCTGGCCGAAAAACTCAAACAACTGATGGAAAAAGTGCCCTTCTACGCGATCAAGGGCTCGCCAGTATTCGAATCTCCCCTGGGTCTGTTCAACGCCACTGAAGATGGCGCGATCCTCGAGGAAGACTTCGGCATCCCACGGCGCTACCTCAACACCATCATGTCGCCATGGGCCACCAAGCGCCTGGCCGAATTCGGCGGCGACATCAGTCAGTTCCGCGTGGTCAAGCTCTACCCGTCGATCCTGAATCAGATCGCCGTGGCCAAGACCGAGCCGGGAGATGAAAACAACCAGGACATCTCGGCACTGGTGGGCAAGGTCGATATCCGCAAACTGGAAGAATTCCCGCAGAACGACGCCGACGCCTACAGCTATTCGGGCGCATTGTGCCGGGCCAACCAGGGCCTGATGGAGTTCGTCGAAATGTTCAAGGCCCCGATCAAGGTGCTGCACCCCTTGCTGACGGCCACCCAGGAAGGCAACTACAACAGTACCGAAGGCCTCGGGGCGATTCCGTTTACCGGGATCCTGCTGGCCCACTCCAACGAATCGGAATGGCATACCTTCCGTAACAACAAGAACAACGAAGCGTTCATCGACCGGATCTACATCGTCAAGGTGCCGTACTGCCTGCGGGTCAGCGACGAAGTGAAGATCTACGACAAGTTGCTGTTCAACAGCTCGCTGGCCAAGGCCCATTGCGCGCCCGACACCTTGAAGATGCTCGCCCAGTTCACCGTGCTGTCACGCCTGAAGGAGCCGGAAAACTCCAACATCTACTCCAAGATGCGTGTGTATGACGGCGAAAACCTCAAGGACACCGATCCGAAGGCCAAGTCGATCCAGGAGTATCGCGACAACGCCGGTGTCGACGAAGGCATGAACGGCCTGTCGACCCGCTTCGCGTTCAAGATCCTGTCCAAGGTCTTCAACTTCGATCCCCACGAAATCGCTGCCAACCCGGTGCACCTGCTCTACGTGCTGGAGCAACAGATCGAACAGGAACAGTTCCAGGCCGAAACCCGCGAACGCTACCTGCGCTTCCTCAAGGAGTACCTGGCACCGCGGTACATCGAATTCATCGGCAAGGAGATCCAGACCGCCTACCTCGAGTCCTACAGCGAGTACGGCCAGAACATCTTCGATCGTTATGTACTGTACGCGGATTTCTGGATTCAGGACCAGGAGTACCGCGACCCGGAAACCGGCGAGATTCTCAACCGAGTGGCACTGAACGAAGAACTGGAGAAAATCGAAAAACCGGCCGGCATCAGCAATCCGAAGGATTTCCGCAACGAAATCGTCAACTTCGTGCTGCGCGCCCGTGCCAACAACAACGGCAAGAACCCGACCTGGCTCAGCTACGAAAAACTGCGGGTGGTCATCGAGAAGAAAATGTTCTCCAACACCGAGGACCTGCTGCCAGTCATCAGCTTCAACGCCAAGGCCAGCAAAGAGGACCAGCAGAAACACAACGACTTCGTCACACGGATGGTCGAGCGGGGTTACACCGACAAACAGGTACGACTGCTGTCCGAGTGGTACCTGCGGGTCAGAAAATCACAATAACCCGCTGCCGGTCAGACCGGTTGTCGTCAGCCAGAGACCTGTGCGTGCTTTTTCTGCTACACAGGCCTCTGGAAGGTGTTCGAAAGTCGGTAGCGAGTTCAGGCAGCATCCAAAGCGCTTGGGGGAGCGTTGAATATCCCTTGGCTCTCGGTCCGATGCTGCATCACCGCTCGCCCCTTTCAGGACAGCTTCTAAGGAGCAGTCATGAGCTATGTGATCGACCGACGTCTCAATGGCAAGAACAAGAGCACGGTAAACCGCCAACGGTTTCTGCGGCGTTACCGTGATCACATCAAGAAGGCTGTCGAAGAGGCGGTCAGCCGGCGCTCCATTACCGATATGGAACACGGCGAGCAAATCAGTATCCCGGGGCGCGACATCGACGAACCGGTGCTTCACCATGGTCGCGGTGGCAAACAGACCGTCGTGCACCCGGGCAACAAGGAATTCACCAGCGGCGAACACATTGCCCGGCCACCGGGGGGTGGAGGCGGCAGAGGCCCTGGCAAGGCTGGCAACTCGGGCGAAGGGATGGACGAATTCGTCTTCCAGATCACCCAGGAAGAATTCCTCGAGTTCATGTTCGAAGACCTGGAGTTGCCGAACCTGGTCAAGCGCAACCTGACCGGCACCGACACCTTCAAGACTGTACGCGCGGGGATCAGCAACGAGGGCAACCCGTCGCGGATCAACATCATCCGCACATTGCGCTCGGCCCATGCACGGCGAATCGCCCTCTCGGGCAGCAGCCGGGCGAAACTGCGCGAAGCCAAGGAAGAACTCCTGCGACTCAAGCAGGAAGAGCCGGACAATTTCGGTGATATTCAGGATCTTGAGGCAGAAATCGAAAAACTCAGCGCACGTATCCATCGCGTGCCGTTTCTCGACACCTTCGACCTCAAGTACAACCTGCTGATCAAACAGCCCAACCCCAGCTCGAAGGCGGTGATGTTCTGCCTCATGGACGTTTCCGGCTCCATGACCCAGGCGACCAAGGACATCGCCAAGCGCTTC
Source organism: Pseudomonas sp. V98_8 (assembly GCF_029967975.1). NCBI lineage: Bacteria > Pseudomonadati > Pseudomonadota > Gammaproteobacteria > Pseudomonadales > Pseudomonadaceae > Pseudomonas > Pseudomonas sp. V98_8. The sequence goes on along the minus strand of NZ_JASCAE010000039.1, from coordinate 32,663 downwards.
TTCATCCTGCTGTACCTGTTTCTCAAGCGTAACTACGACAAGATTGACGTAGTGTTCATTCGCCACCACACCAGCGCCCGCGAAGTGGACGAGGAAGAGTTTTTCTACTCCCGCGAAACCGGCGGGACCATCGTCTCCAGCGCCTTGAAGCTGATGCAGGAGATCATGGCCGAGCGCTATCCGGCCAACGAATGGAACATCTACGCCGCCCAGGCCTCCGACGGCGACAACTGGAACGACGACTCGCCGATCTGCCGCGACATCCTCATCAACCAGATCATGCCGTTCGTGCAGTACTACACTTACGTTGAGATTACCCCACGGGAACATCAGGCCCTGTGGTTCGAATACGAGCGTATCGCCGAAGCCTTTTCCGACACGTTTGCCCAGCAACAACTGGTCTCGGCCGGGGATATCTATCCGGTCTTCCGTGAACTCTTCCAGCGCAGGTTAGTGACATGACCGCCAAAGAGCTGAAGCGCCAACCCATATCCACCGGATCGGAGTGGACGTTCGAGCTGATCCAGGCGTACGACCGTGAAATCAGTCGTATTGCAGCTCGCTACGCGCTCGATACGTACCCTAACCAGATCGAAGTGATCACCGCCGAACAGATGATGGACGCCTATGCTTCTGTCGGCATGCCGCTGGGCTATCACCACTGGTCCTATGGCAAACACTTCCTCAGCACCGAAAAGTCCTATACCCGCGGCCAGATGGGGCTGGCCTATGAAATCGTAATCAACTCCGACCCCTGCATTGCCTACCTCATGGAGGAAAACACCATCTGCATGCAGGCGCTGGTGGTGGCGCATGCGTGCTACGGGCACAACAGCTTTTTCAAGGGCAATTACCTGTTCCGCACCTGGACCGATGCCAGCTCGATCATCGATTACCTGGTGTTCGCCAAGCAGTACATCATGCAGTGCGAAGAACGCCATGGCATCGATGCGGTGGAAGACCTGCTCGACTCCTGCCACGCGCTGATGAACTACGGGGTCGACCGCTACAAACGTCCCTATCCTATCTCCGCGGAGGAAGAACGGCGCCGGCAAAAGGACCGGGAAGAACATCTGCAGAAGCAGATCAACGATCTGTGGCGCACCATTCCAAAAGGCGCGGACAAGTACAGCGACAAGGACAACGCGCGCTTCCCCGCCGAACCGCAGGAAAACATCCTGTACTTCATCGAAAAACATGCACCGCTGCTGGAGCCCTGGCAGCGGGAAATTGTGCGGATCGTACGCAAGATCGCCCAGTATTTTTATCCACAGCGCCAGACCCAGGTCATGAACGAAGGCTGGGCGACATTCTGGCACTACACCCTGATGAACGACCTGTACGACGAAGGCCTGGTGACCGACGGCTTCATGATGGAGTTCCTGACGTCACACACCAGCGTGGTCTTCCAGCCTGGCTTCGACAGCCCCTACTACAGTGGCATCAACCCTTACGCCTTGGGCTTTGCCATGTACCGCGATATCCGTCGCATGTGTGAAGAACCCACTGAAGAGGATTACCGCTGGTTCCCTGATATTGCCGGCACCGACTGGCTCGCCGCCATCAAGTTCGCCATGAGCAGCTTCAAGGATGAGAGCTTCATCCTGCAGTACCTTTCACCCAAAGTGATTCGCGACTTGAAACTGTTCAGCATTCTCGATGACGACCAGAAGGACGACCTGCTGGTGCCAGCCATTCACGACGAAGGCGGTTATCGCATCATCCGTGAAACCCTTGCGGCACAGTACAACCTTGGTAATCGCGAACCCAACGTGCAGATCTACAGCATCGACAGGCGCGGCGATCGCTCCCTGACCCTGCGCCACCAACAGCACGACCGTAAACCCCTGGGAGAGTCCACCGAGGAAGTACTCAAGCATCTGCACCGTCTCTGGGGTTTCGATATTCATCTGGAAACCCTGCAAGGTGACCAGGTCATGAAAACCCACCATGTGCCACCTAAGGGGGAACACAGCGAAGGCGATTACGGACGGCTGGACCTGGCCGTCATCCATTTGTGATCCTGGTTGTGCCTCCGAACGCTCGACGTAAAGGTTATCCTGTCGAGCTAACGGAGGTTTTTCATGCAGATTTATAAAGTTGGCGGTGCCGTACGTGATCGCCTGCTCGGCATAGCAGTCACCGACATCGACCGCGTAGTGGTCGGTGCGACCACTGAGGAAATGCTCGCCAAGGGTTTTCGCCCGGTAGGCGCTGATTTTCCGGTATTTCTTCATCCGAAAACCGGCGAGGAATATGCCCTTGCCCGGACCGAACGCAAAAGCGGGCGTGGTTACGGCGGGTTCACGTTCCACGCCAGCCCTGACGTGACACTGGAAGAAGACCTGATTCGCCGCGACCTGACGATCAATGCGATGGCCGAAGACGATGAGCAGAACCTGACCGACCCCTATCACGGCCAGCGCGATCTCGAGGCACGAATACTTCGCCACGTTTCCCCCGCGTTCGCCGAAGATCCCCTCAGGGTTTTGCGCGTTGCCCGTTTCGCCGCACGCTATGCAGAGCTTGGCTTCACTGTTGCCCCCGAAACCCTCGAATTGATGCGCCAACTCAGCGAGTCAGGCGAACTCCAGGCGCTGACGGCGGAACGCAGCTGGAAAGAGATCTCCCGCGCCCTCATGGAAAATCAGCCGCAGGTGTTTGTCGAGGTGTTGCGCGCCTGCGGTGCGCTCAAAGTGCTGATGCCGGAAGTCGACGCGCTGTTCGGTGTACCGCAGCCCGCGATACACCACCCCGAAATCGACACCGGCGCCCACACCCTGAGCGTGCTTCAGCAAGCGGCACACCATAAACAACCGCTGACCGTGCGCTGGGCCTGTCTGCTGCATGACCTGGGTAAAGGGCTGACGCCAGAGGAGCAATGGCCTCGCCATATCGCCCATGAGGCCAAGGGGCTGAAGCTGATCAAGGCGGTCAACGAACGTTTCAAGGCGCCAAGGGATTGCCAGGAGCTGGCGCTGCTGGTGGGCGAATATCACACCCACGGGCATCGCGCGCTGGAGCTGAAGGCATCTACTTTGCTCGAGCTACTGCAGAGTTTTGACGTTTACCGTCGACCGCAGCGGTTCGAGGAATTTATTGCCGCGTGCGAAATGGATGCACGCGGACGCAAGGGACTGGAGGAGAGAAGTTATCCACAGGCGGACTATTTGCGCGGGGCAGCGACGGCGGCGCGCAGCGTTGCTGTTCAGCCTTTGCTGGAGCAGGGATTTAAAGGGCCTGAACTGGGTGAGGCGATCAAGCGAGAGCGGCTCAAAGCATTGAAAGCCTACAAAGAGGCGTCGTCCTGAAAAGCTTAGCGAGCAGGCTCGCTCTCACAAGGGTTGCACTGACCCCTGTGGGAGCGAGCCTGCTCGCGAAGGCGTCAGTTAAATCACAACAAATTCAAAGGTGTCAGTTGCTCACCGCGCCATTCGAAAGCCACTGGCGCCAACACCTGGTCAATCTGCGATTCGGCCCACAACACGGCGAAACTTTTACCTACGCCCGGGTGCACGCGCTCCGGAGCAATCAGCGACAGCGGCCACAACACAAAGGCGTTTTTAAGAATTTCCGCCCTCGGCAGCACCAGGCCATCGAAGTTGCCCACCAAATCACCGAAGAGTAAAACGTCGATATCCAGAGGCAAACCTCGGCGATCGGGTGCGTAACGCCCATTATCCGCTTCGATAAACTTCAGACGGCGATCCAATTCCATCAACGGCAAGTCGGTATAAGCCGACACCACGAAGTTGAAGAACGGCCCGCTCTTGATCCCTACCGGCAGGCTTTCGAAGACCGCCGAGCAACGCATATCCACGAGAAAGCTCGCCAGGGCATCCAGGCCGGCCTGCAAATGGGTTTCGCGCTCGATGTTGCTGCCGAGCCCGAGATACACCTGAGTCAGCGACATCCGCGCTCGATCTCCACACCCACGCCACCTGTGGCGGCAGGAACCGCACCTGGCTTGGTCAGTTTGAGGCGCATCCAGGTAATCTTGAATTCGCTCATCAGCGCTTCAACCAGGCGCTCGGCAAAGGTCTCGACCAGCTGAAACTGTGCCTGCTCGGCAAAGGCCTGGATACGCGATGAAACGCTCGCGTAATCAAGCGCCAGGGTCAGGTCATCGCCAGCGGCGGCTGGACGATTGTCCCAAGCGAAACTCAGGTCAAGCCGCAAGCACTGTCGGATGCCTCGCTCCCAGTCATAGGCACCGATCACGGTGTCGACTTCCAGGCCCTCGATAAACACTCTGTCCAAGCACTTTTCTCCGCTACACGACAAGGGCGCAATGCGCCGTTAGAATCAGGGCGTCCTCGCCCGGAATAGTTAGCATGTTTTGGTTACTGGCGATCCTCGCCTACCTGCTCGGCTCGCTGTCCTTCGCCATCTTGCTCAGCCGCATGACCGGTAACCCCGATCCGCGAATGAGTGGTTCGGGCAATGCTGGCGCCACCAACATGTTGCGCCTGGCCGGCAAGAAACTCGCCATCCTGACCCTGCTCGGCGACCTCTGCAAAGGCCTGCTGCCCGTACTGGTCGCCAGTGCCGCCGGCCTGTCACTGCAGGACCAGGCCTGGGTCGGCGTTTGCGCCGTCATCGGTCACCTGTTCCCGCTGTACTTCCGCTTTCGCGGTGGCAAGGGTGTCGCCACCGCTGCCGGCATGTTGCTGGGGTTATACCCGCCTGCAGCCTTGATGGCGGTCTGTGCCTGGCTGCTGACGTTCTACCTGACCCGCACCAGCTCGCTGGCTGCCTTGATCGCCACGCCCTTGACCCTGCCACTGCTGGCCTGGCAAGAACCGGCAGCGCTGCTGCCCATGTGCGCCCTGACCGGCATGATCGTCTGGCGCCACCGGGGCAATCTACGCGACCTGTTTGCCGGGCGCGAACGGCATTTTTAGCGGCCCGCATGAGTACGCTTCATCACAGGGGCGACAACTGCTCCATCGGCCACCGCGCCTGCACACTGATCGCCAGGCTTTCCTGCTGACCGGCCTGTAGGCGCTGGCAGCCCGCAAACGCAATCATGGCGCCATTATCGGTACAGAACTGCGCACGGGCGTAAAAAACATCGCCCTTCATGTCGCCTAGCATCTTTTCCAGGGAAGAGCGCAACGCCTTGTTGGCACTAACGCCCCCAGCGATCACCAGACGCTTCATGCCAGCTGCTTTCAGGGCACGCTTGCACTTGATGGTCAAAGTCTCCACCACGGCCTGCTGGAACGCCAGCGAGATGTCGCAACGGGCTTGCTCACCGTCGTCCCCGGCACTCACGCACTGCTGCCAGGTGTTCAAGGCGAAGGTTTTCAAGCCGCTGAAACTGAAGTCCAGGCCAGGGCGGTCGCACATCGGGCGCGGAAACACGAAACGCCCTGCAACGCCTTGCTCTGCCAGGCGAGCGATTTCCGGCCCACCCGGATAATGGAGCCCCATCATCTTCGCGGTCTTGTCGAACGCTTCGCCCGCGGCATCGTCCAGGGTCTCACCCAGAAGCGTGTATTGGCCGATCCCGTCGACCTGAACCAACTGCGTATGGCCGCCCGATACCAACAAAGCGACGAACGGGAATTCCGGCGGTTGCGACTCCAACATCGGCGCCAGCAAGTGACCTTCCATGTGATGCACGCCGAGTGCCGGAATGCCCCAGGCAAAGGCCAGTGCCTGAGCGCAGGAAGCACCCACCAGCAAGGCACCGACAAGACCAGGGCCGGCGGTATAAGCGATGGCGTCGATCTCGGTTGGCACACAGTCGGCTTCGGCCAAGACCTGGCGAATCAAGGGCAGCATGCGCTTGACGTGATCACGCGAGGCCAGCTCCGGTACTACGCCACCATACGCCCGGTGCAGGTCGATCTGGCTGAACAGCGCGTCGGCCAGCAGGCCTCTTTCACTGTCGTAGAGTGCGACACCAGTTTCGTCGCAAGAGGTTTCTAATCCCAGTACTAGCATGGGTTTGCGCCTTGTTTAGGCTGAATTCGAAGGCGCGCATAATAGTCGTCGCGTGATGCCCCGACCAGCGGTTTTCGATCAGAGGCTTTGCATTCCGTGCGATGAGGGGTTAACATCCGCAACCCTTAAAAACCGACGTCTTCAAGTGCTCTTTTGCCGCGAGGATGTTGACCCCGGTAATGAATGAAGGTAGCTCTGGATGCCAGCCGTCAAAGTAAAAGAGAACGAACCCTTCGACGTAGCTCTGCGTCGTTTCAAGCGCTCCTGCGAAAAAGCCGGTGTACTGGCTGAAGTTCGTAGCCGCGAATTTTACGAGAAGCCAACTTCTGAGCGTAAGCGCAAAGCAGCAGCCGCTGTTAAGCGTCACGCCAAGAAAGTTCAGCGCGAACAGCGCCGCGCCGTTCGTCTGTACTAATACACAGACGATCGTAGCAAGCTTCTGCCAAGCCCGGCTCTGAGCCGGGCTTATGGCATTTGCGTAAAACGCTTGATGCTTCACCGTCGAAGCCGCAGACGCGACTGAGACAAATCTGCTTCACCGCGTCAGACCTGGCTCTTTTGCCAGCGGTGCACGTCTTTTCTGACGAGCCTTTCAAGGCTACTGACGAGCACACCCACTGATTCCTCTCACGACGATCAGCCCAAGGCACCTGTTTGCGTGCCGAATTACGAGCTATCCGAGACCATTGACTGGTCGCAGCCGGATTCAGCGTAACATTTTCAAATAGTCGAATACTGATGAGCAGTAACGTCGGTGGATTTTCGGCAGATACACTTCCCGACAGCGATCATGCAGGCGATACCGGTCGAGCCGCACACTTTGCGCGCCTCAAGCAATGACCCGCGCTCAGCCGCCCTTCGCTTCGGTTCCTTTTCAGCGCAGATGACGAGAACGCCATGGCCGGGCTAATTCCCCAGAGCTTCATTGACGACCTTCTGAACCGCACCGACATCGTCGACGTGGTCAGCTCGCGCCTGCAATTGAAAAAGGCCGGAAAAAACCATACTGCCTGCTGCCCGTTCCACAAAGAGAAAACCCCCTCTTTCAGCGTGAGCCCCGACAAGCAGTTCTATTACTGCTTCGGCTGCGGCGCTGGCGGCAATGCCCTGGGCTTCATCATGGACCACGACAACCTGGATTTCCCCCAGGCTGTCGAGGAACTGGCCAAAGCCGCCGGAATGGAAGTCCCCCGCGAAGAAAGTGGGCGCTCGCACAAACCACGCCAGCCAACTGACTCGCCGCTGTACCCGCTGCTCACGGCCGCCGCCGATTTCTATCGCGCCGCCCTGAAAAGCCATCCGGCACGCAAAGCCGCCGTGGACTACCTCAAAGGTCGCGGGCTGACCGGTGAAATCGCCCGGGACTTCGGCCTGGGCTTTGCGCCACCTGGGTGGGACAACCTGTTCAAGCACTTGAGCAGCGATACCCTGCAACAAAAAGCCATGATCGATGCCGGCCTGCTGATCGAGAACGCCGAAACCGGCAAACGCTACGACCGCTTTCGCGATCGCGTGATGTTCCCGATCCGCGACAGTCGCGGGCGCATCATCGCGTTTGGTGGCCGGGTGCTGGGCGACGACAAACCCAAGTACCTCAACTCACCGGAAACTCCGGTCTTTCATAAAGGCCAGGAACTCTACGGCCTCTACGAAGCGCGCAAGAACAATCGCAACCTCGACGAAATCATCGTCGTCGAGGGCTACATGGACGTCATCGCCCTCGCCCAGCAAGGCTTGCGCAATGCCGTCGCGACCCTGGGCACCGCCACCAGCGAAGAGCACATGAAACGACTGTTTCGAGTCGTGCCCAGCGTGCTGTTCTGTTTTGACGGCGACCAGGCCGGCCGCAATGCGGCCTGGCGCGCACTGGAAGCGACACTGACAAGCCTGCAGGACGGTCGCCGCGCGCGATTCCTGTTCCTGCCCGAGGGTGAAGACCCGGACACCCTGGTCCGCTCCGAAGGCACCGACGCCTTTCGCGCACGGATCAACCAGCACGCGCAGCCGCTGGCCGATTACTTCTTCCAACAACTGACCGAAGAGGCCGACCCTCGCTCGCTCGAAGGCAAGGCCCACATGGCCACCCTCGCCGCACCGCTGATCGACAAGGTCCCCGGCGCCAACCTGCGCACCCTGATGCGCCAGCGGCTGCTGGAAATCACCGGACTGAGCGGCGAGGCGGTGAGCCAACTGGTACACAGCGCGCCCCAGGACGCGCCACCGGCCTATGACCCTGGCATGGATTACGATGCCATGCCGGACTACTCCGACTTCCACCAACCCCAGGAGGCCTACACGCCCCAGCAGGAGTGGACGCCGAAGAAATCCGGGGCCGGCGGCAAGAAATGGGACAAGAAACCCTGGAGCAAGAACGGCAAGCGCGGTGATCGCGACGAGCCTTATGCCCCACGCAAGCCAGTCGCAGTGGAAGCCCCGACGCTTATCGCTTTGCGCACACTGATTCACCACCCGCAACTGGCCAAAAAAGTTGAGAGTGCCGATCATTTTGCCAACGAGAGCAACACGTACGCTCAGGTACTAATCGCCCTGATCGAGGCTGTGCAGAAAAATCCTGGGCTAAACTCTATTCAGTTGATGGCCCGTTGGCACGGTACAGAGCAAGGACGCCTATTGAGAGCCCTCGCAGAAAAGGAATGGCTAATTGACGGCGATAACCTTGAACAACAGTTTTTAGACACCATTACTAGGTTATCTGCGGGTCAGCACACGCAGACCCTCGATGACCTCATCAAGAAAGCAAGGCAGCCGGGATTGTCGGCTGAAGAGCAAATTCAGATAGCTAAACAGATGCGCGACCTCTTAAAACAGAATGTTTCCGCATCAAACCCGACCTCAACTGGCGCGTGAGGTCATAGCTCAGGTATAATCCTCGGCTTGTTTTTTGCCCGCCAAGACCTTCAGTGGATAGGGTGTTATGTCCGGAAAAGCGCAACAGCAGTCTCGTATTATTGAGTTGATCAAACTGGGTCGTGAGCAGAAGTATCTGACTTACGCCGAGGTCAACGACCACCTGCCCGAGGATATTTCAGATCCAGAGCAGGTGGAAGACATCATCCGCATGATTAACGACATGGGGATCCCCGTACACGAGAGTGCTCCGGATGCGGACGCCCTTATGTTGGCCGACGCCGATACCGACGAGGCCGCTGCGGAAGAAGCCGCCGCCGCGTTGGCAGCGGTGGAGACCGATATCGGTCGCACCACTGACCCAGTGCGCATGTACATGCGCGAAATGGGTACGGTCGAGCTCCTCACGCGTGAAGGCGAAATCGAAATCGCCAAGCGTATTGAAGAGGGCATCCGTGAAGTGATGAGCGCAATCGCGCACTTCCCTGGCACGGTTGATCATATTCTCTCCGAATACACTCGCGTTACCACCGAAGGTGGCCGCCTGTCCGACGTCCTGAGCGGTTATATCGACCCGGACGACGGTATTGCGCCGCCTGCTGCGGAGGTTCCGCCGCCGATCGACACCAAGACCGCGAAAGCGGATGACGATTCCGACGACGATGACGCCGAAGCTTCCGATGACGAAGAAGAAGCCGAAAGCGGTCCGGATCCAATCATCGCCGCCCAGCGCTTTGGTGCTGTCGCCGATCAGATGGAAATCACCCGCAAGGCGCTGAAAAAGCACGGTCGCCACAACAAGCTGGCGATTGCCGAGCTGTTGGCCCTGTCCGACCTGTTCATGCCGATCAAACTGGTTCCGAAGCAATTCGAAGGCCTGGTCGAGCGTGTACGCAGCGCCCTGGATCGTCTGCGCCAGCAAGAGCGTGCAATCATGCAGCTCTGCGTTCGTGATGCACGCATGCCGCGTGCCGACTTCCTGCGCCAGTTCCCGGGCAACGAAGTCGACGAAAGCTGGAGCGATGCACTGGCCAAAGGCAAAAGCAAATACGCTGAAGCCATCGCTCGCGTGCAGCCGGACATCATTCGGTGCCAGCAGAAGCTGACCGCGCTGGAAACCGAAACCGGTTTGACGATCGCCGAGATCAAGGACATCAACCGTCGCATGTCGATCGGTGAGGCCAAGGCCCGCCGCGCGAAGAAAGAGATGGTCGAAGCGAACTTGCGTCTGGTGATCTCCATCGCCAAGAAGTACACCAACCGTGGCCTGCAATTCCTCGACCTGATCCAGGAAGGCAACATCGGCCTGATGAAAGCGGTAGACAAGTTCGAATACCGCCGCGGCTACAAATTCTCGACTTATGCCACCTGGTGGATCCGTCAGGCGATCACTCGCTCGATCGCCGACCAGGCCCGCACCATCCGTATTCCGGTGCACATGATCGAGACGATCAACAAGCTCAACCGCATTTCCCGCCAGATGCTGCAGGAAATGGGTCGCGAACCGACCCCGGAAGAGCTGGGCGAACGCATGGAAATGCCTGAGGACAAGATCCGCAAGGTATTGAAGATCGCAAAAGAGCCGATCTCCATGGAAACCCCGATCGGTGATGACGAAGACTCCCATCTGGGTGACTTCATCGAAGACTCGACCATGCAGTCGCCAATCGATGTTGCAACCGTTGAGAGCCTTAAGGAAGCGACTCGCGAAGTGCTGTCCGGCCTTACTGCCCGTGAAGCCAAGGTACTGCGCATGCGCTTCGGTATCGACATGAATACCGACCACACCCTCGAGGAAGTTGGTAAGCAGTTCGACGTTACCCGCGAACGGATTCGTCAGATCGAAGCCAAGGCGTTGCGCAAGCTGCGCCACCCGACGAGAAGCGAGCATCTGCGCTCCTTCCTCGACGAGTGATACCAGAACCCCCGGCCCAGGCCGGGGGTTTTGTTTTTGCAGATAATTCCCCCCGCTTCACCCCACCCGCCGATTTGCCCGTCTACACTCGAAACATTCCCCGAGCCATAACGAGACCGTTATGCCCAGACTGCCGACCGTGTGTTTTTTGCTGTCGCTGATGACTTGGACCGCAACGGCTGGCGCGCTGACTCTAACTGACGAAGAACGTAGCTGGCTGGCGGCCCATCCGGACCTGCGCCTGGGTGTCGATGCATCCTGGCCGCCCTTTGAGTTTCGCGACGACCAGGGGCGTTACCAGGGCCTTGCTGCAGACTATATCGACCGTATTCGCCAGCGGCTGGCCATCAAGCTCACACCCATTGAGCCCGTGAGCTGGACGGTGGTACTGGACCAGGCCAAGCAAGGCAAGCTGGACCTTTTGCCGGGCATCATGTCGACCCCGGAACGTCAGGCCTACCTGTCATTCACCCGTCCCTACCTGGATTTCCCGATTGTCATCCTGGCGCACGTCGGAGGCGCCCAACCGCGCAAACTCAAAGACCTGTACGGACTAAAAATCGCCGTAGTGGAAAACTACGCACCTCACGAACTGTTGCGCACCCACAATCCCGATTTGAACCTGGTGGCGATGCCCAATGTCAGCTCCGCTTTACAGGCGCTGGCTACCGATGAAGTAGACGCCGTGGTAGGCGACCTCGCTTCCAGCGTCTGGAGTTTGCGCCAGCTCAAGCTCGACGGGCTGTACGTCAGCGGCGAAACCCCCTACCGCTACCAGCTGGCAATGGGTGTCCCCCGGGACAACAAAATGCTGGTCGGCATTCTGGATAAAGTCCTCGCCGACATGACACCGGCCGAAATCAGTTCGATCCAGGAACATTGGGTCGGCAACGTACTGGATCATCGTACATTCTGGTCCGATCTATTGGTCTACGGCTTGCCTGGGCTACTGCTGCTGATCGCCGTGCTCGCCGCCGTGATCCGCGTCAATCGCCGCTTGAGTTCGGAAATATCCCGCAGGGTCGACCTGGAGCAGGAACTGCGCAGCAGCGAATACCATTACCGCGGGCTGGTGGAGAGCCTCTCGGCCATCGCCTGGGAAGCGCGGATGAGCGACTTCACCTACAGCTATGTGTCGCCCCACGCCGAAGACCTGCTCGGTTACCCCTTGTCGCATTGGCTGATCCCAGGCTTCTGGCGCAACATCATCCATCCCGCCGACCTCACCCGCGCGCAGAGCTTCTGCGACCACGAAGTGTTGGCCGGGCGAGATCACACTCTCGATTACCGGGTCATCACCGCTGACGGTCGTTGCATCTGGGTCCGCGACATCGTCAGCCTGATCGAACACGGTCATGAGCCGGTGATGCGCGGCTTGATGATTGACATCAGCGAAACCAAACGCACCGAAGAAGCACTGCGCCTGTCTGAACAGAAGTTTGCCTCGGTGTTCCAGCAGTGCCCAGACATCCTGGTGATCGCACGCCTGAGTGACGGTTGCCTGCTGGAGGTTAACGATGCGTTCGAAGAACAGATCGGCCTAAAGGCCGAAGATGTGATCGGCCAGACTGCCACCGACCTGAACATCTGGGGTATTCCAGGTGTCGGGCCAGGGCTGCTGCAGCGCTTGCAGGCCGGCAGCATTCGCAACCTGGAGATGCCCTTTCGTCGCAGCAATGGCCAGGTGTTCACCGGCTTGATCTCGGCCGAACCCTTCGACCTCGATACCACCCCGGCGCTGGTCGTCGTGGTGCGAGACATCACCCAACTCAAGGAAACCCAGCAACAACTGCAAACCTCCGAAGAAAAGTTCGCCAAGGCCTTCCACGCCTCCCCCGACGGCTTGCTGCTGTCGCGCCAGAGCGATGGCCTGCTGTTGGAGGTCAACGAGGGGTTCAGCCGCATTACCGGCTTCAACAGCGCGATGTCGGTGGATCGCTCGGCCCTTGACCTGGGGATCTGGGTCAACCTCAACGAGCGCAAACAAATGCTCGACCTGTTGCACCGGGATGGTTACGTCCGCGATTTCAGCTGCCACATCCGCCGCAGCGACGGTCAGATCCGCCTCTGCGAAGTCTCCAGCCGTCCGCTACCGATCGGTGACGACGACTGCATGCTGACCATCGCCCGGGACATCACCGAACGCCACCTGATGCAGGAAAAACTGCAGCAGGCCGCGACGGTATTCGAGAGCACCGCAGAAGGCGTGTTGATCACCGATACCCAGCAGCACATCAGTGCAGTCAACCGTGCCTTTACCGAAATCACCGGCTACAGCGAAAGCGAAGCACTGGGGCATACCCCGCGCCTGCTTGCCTCGGGCCTGCATGACAGTGCGTTCTACGCCGCCATGTGGCATCAACTGACCGACGAAGGTCATTGGCAAGGCGAGATTTCCAACCGACGCAAAAATGGCGAACTGTATCCCAGCTGGTTGACCATCAGCGCCGTACGAAATCGTAACAACTTCATCACGCACTTCGTGGCTGTGTTCGCCGACATCTCCAGCCTCAAGCACGCCCAGGCCAAACTGGACTACCAGGCTCACCACGACCCGTTGACCGGTCTGCCAAACCGCACGTTGTTCGAAAGTCGCCTGCTCAACGCGCTCAATCACCAGAAGGAAAACGGCGGTCAGGGCGCAGTGCTGTTCCTGGATCTGGACCGTTTCAAGCACATCAATGACAGCCTTGGTCACCCGGTCGGCGATCTTTTGCTCAAGGGTATTGCCGTGCGTCTCAAGGAGCAGTTGCGAGACATCGACACTGTCGCGCGCCTGGGCGGCGACGAATTCATCATCCTGCTCCCCGGCCTGCAGCAAGCCAGCGATGCGGACAACATCGCCACCAAGCTGCTCAATTGCTTTACCGCGCCATTCCAGGCGGGTGAGCATGAGTTTTTCATCAGCTCCAGCATCGGCACCAGCCTCTACCCCAAGGACGGCAGTGACGTGGCCACGCTGATCAAAAACGCCGACGCGGCTATGTACCGCTCCAAGGCCAAAGGCCGTAACCGCGTAGAAAGCTACACCTGCGATCTCACCGCTCAAGCCAGCGAGCGTGTGGCGCTGGAGCACGAACTGCGACGCGCCATCGAGCGCAATGAACTGCACCTGTGCTACCAACCCAAGATCAGCCTCGACGACTATCGCCTGGTGGGGGCCGAAGCCCTGATTCGCTGGCGTCATCCGACCTTCGGCGACGTGCCGCCCGAACACTTCATCTCACTTGCCGAAGAAAACGGCATGATCCTGCAGATCGGCGACTGGGTACTCGAGACCGCCTGCCGACAGATGTTCGAATGGAACCAGATGTACGAAGGCCTCGGCCCGCTGTCGGTCAACCTCGCCGGTGCCCAACTGCGCCAACCGAATCTTTTGGGGCGAATCGAACAACTGCTCAAGGACAACCGCCTCAATCCCGGTTGCCTGCAACTGGAGATCACCGAAAACTTCATCATGAGCCAGGCCGAAGAAGCGCTTGCGGTGCTGCACCAACTCAAGCATCTGGGTGTGCAATTGGCGATCGACGACTTCGGCACCGGGTACTCCTCGCTGAGTTACCTCAAACGCCTGCCGCTGGACATACTCAAGATCGACCAGTCCTTCGTCCGCGGTTTGCCCGACGACCCTCACGATGCCGCCATCGTGCGTGCCATTATCGCCCTCGGCCGCAGCATGCAATTCACGGTCATTGCCGAGGGCGTCGAAACCCAGGCGCAGCAGCAATTCCTGGCTGCCGAAGGCTGTGAGCAGATCCAGGGCTACATCGTCAGCCTGCCCCTGCCCCCTGACGAATTCGCCGCGACGTTTCTTCGTACAACAGTAATGGATTTTTCGGATAGCACAGCCGCGAAACCATCGCTATAATCCGCGACCAATGGGGCCTATAGCTCAGTTGGTTAGAGCAGAGGACTCATAATCCTTTGGTCCACGGTTCAAGTCCGTGTGGGCCCACCAAACAAGAAAGCCGCGCAATGCGCGGCTTTTGCGTGTCTGAAGCGCCCATTTGAGCGGCGACGAACTGCAAGGACTAGCGGCGGCTCACCTGCGAACTACACGCCCCGACCTTTCGGGGCCTGCAATTGTCATTGACGGAATGGCTTGCACTGCCCGCAGCCGCTCCAACATTGGCCCGGTGTACACAACCTCATACGTATCCGCCGCCCGCCCCCACTGCTCCACGATAACCATGCCGTCAACCAAGACCGCTGCCAATTCGGCAATGATCCCCGACAGCTCTTCCACGATGTCTTGAGTCCGCTGCCACGCGCGATCCGTCAGCATTTTAAGCTCGGCCGTAATGCGCTCAGATGAGACCGGATCGGTCTCAGGGTAGAGGATATTGCGCAGCAGGTGCTGCAACTCCCGGATCTTTGCGTAATCCTGGTGTGCGCCCTGCTCACCTTTAAGGATGGCTGTCGCTTTCAACTTGTCGACGCGCTGCCCGGCTGATTTTTTTAAAGGCAGGGTCTGCGCCATCGCGCCAGCCAGGAGGACCATCATCCGGGCCTCCAGATGTTGCTTCATGGCGTCCATCGACGAAATCGCCCGCACCAGGCTGATGGACGCCCCGCCTTGGTGCCGCAAGTCCATGGTCACCGTCAGGTTCACGCTGCCCGTGGCAAAACCCAAGGCACGGGCCACGACGTAGTGGCCCATTTCGTGATGGGCGATCTGCCAGGCGTGATCCCTTACAGTGGGCGGCAACTTCTTCGTCATGACCTGTCCCCTCGCGCCACGGCCTCAATTGAGCGTTCCTTTACGATTTGTCATACATCACAGACCCAATGGGGGTCCAGGGTCAATCATCAAAACCCGAATCGAACCACCGTTCGCCAGATGTTCTCCAGCCGCCCCTTGGCACCTTCACAGACCTCTGCGCGACCCAGGGCCACGGAAAAAATCAATGATCGGCAAGTGGGCCCCGCCGTGTATGTCAGACACGTCCTGAAATGGCGTTGCTTTTTTCCCTCCCAATTAGCGCCCACGAAAAAGCCGCGACATTGCGCGGCTTTTTCGTCGGCGGGTTCAGTCAGCTTGCCTGAATTACCGAGTTATCGTTCTTCGCGGGCAAGCCTCGCTCCTACGGTTCGTGAGAATGGCCGCGTTATCTATGGCAATGCATAGGCAACCACATAATCACCACGGTCCGGCGACTGACGTGCACCGCCAACGGTGAGCAGGATGTACTGCTTGCCCGTTTTCGGCGAGACATAGGTCATCGGGCCGGACTGGCTGCCCACCGGCAAACGCGCCTTCCAGATTTCCTTGCCGTTGCCGGTATCGAAGGCGCGCAGGTAGAAGTCCTGGGTGCCGGCGAAGAACAGCAGGCCCGACTGGGTGGCGAGCGAGGCGCCGAGGGTTGGCATGCCGATCGGGATCGGCAGGTGCATGCGGATGCCCAGTGGGCCGGTGTCCTGTACGGTGCCGACCGGTACCTGCCACATCAGTTTGTGGGTCTTGAGGTCGATGGCAGACATGGTGCCGAACGGTGGTTTCTGGCACGGAATACCGACCGCCGAAAGGAAACGCTCACGCATGGCGCCGAACGGCGTGCCTTCCTGGGGTACCACGCCCATTTCGATGCCACTGGCCCCGGCTTTGATCTTGTCGCGCGGGATCATGTAGTTGGCCAGGCCCAGGCGCATGTCGTTGACGAACATGTAGTTCGTGTTCGGGTCGACCGAGACGCTACCCCAGTTCATCCCGCCCAGCGAGCCCGGGAATTGCAGGGCGCGATCCATGCCTGGCGGGGTGTAGACGCCTTCATGACGCATGCCCTTGAACTGGATGCGGCACATCAATTGGTCAAACGGCGTGGCGCCCCACATGTCGGATTCAGTCAGGGTCTTGTTGCCGATTGACGGCATGTCCACGGAAAACGGTTGGGTTGGCGAGTAGCGTTCGCCAGGCACATGGCCCTGCGGCACCGGGCGCTCTTCGACCCGCGCTATCGGCACGCCAGTTTCGCGGTTGAGCAGGAAAATCTCGCCCTGCTTGGTGACCTGCGCCAACGCAGGCTGGGTGCCGCCCTTGTCGTCCGGCACGTCATACAGCAGCGGCTGAGCAGGCAGGTCGAAGTCCCACAGATCATTGTGAGTGGTCTGGAAGTGCCAGCGCACCTGACCGGTTTTCACATCGAGGGCAACGATGGACGAGTTCCATTTGTTGTCCATGTCGGTCCGCTGACCGCCGAAGAAGTCCGGTGTCGCGTTGCCGGTTGGCAGGTAGACCAGACCGAGCTTGGCGTCGTAGGACATCGCCGACCAGACGTTCGGCGTACCCCGGGTGTAGGTCTCGCCGGCCGGTGGGCGTTTGGTGGTGTTCGGGTTTCCCGGATCCCACGCCCACACCAACTCGCCGCTGCGAACGTCGTAGGCGCGAACCACACCTGGCGGCTCGCCAGTGGAGTAGTTATCGGCGACACGGCCACCGACGATCACCACGTCCCCTGCGACCAACGGGGTCGAGGTCTGCTGGTAGTAACCGGGTTTGACTTCACCCATGTCGGTGGTCAGGTCGACGGTGCCCTGGTTGCCGAACTCTTCGCACGGCTTGCCGGTTTCGGCATTGATGGCGATCAGGCGGGCATCGCCGGTCGGCAGGAACAGACGTTTCGTACAAGCACCTGGCTGCTCGGCCACAGGCGCAACGCCTGCATCGAAGTAGCCCAGGCCACGGCAGCGCTGCCAGTTGGGCGCGGTACCCTGCGGGTCGAACTTCCAGCGCTGGGCACCAGTGTCGGCGTCCAGGGCGAAAACCTTGCCGTACGCGGTGCAGGTGTAGACCGTGTCACCGATCTGCAACGGGGTGTTCTGGTCTTCGGCACCGGCCCCGGTGCTTTGCGGGATATCGCCGGTGCGGAAGGTCCAGGCCACCTGCAATTTGTCGATGTTGCCTTTGTTGATCTGGTCCAGCGCGGCGAAGCGGTTGCCGGCGGTGGTGTTGCCCCAGTGCGCCCAGTCTTTCTGTTCGGTACCCGGTACCACCGGCGTGACCGCCGGTTCAGTGGTGGCCTTGACCACCGGGGTCGGTACAAACATATAGGCCAGCGTCGCGACGACACCGACACCCAGCAGCCCGGCCAGGCCATAGGCGCCTCGACCTGCGGTTGCGCCGCAAGCGCGCACCAGCGCCGGATAAATCAATGCGACGACCAGGCCGATGACGGCAAAGGTCAGCACACGCGAGACCAGTGGCCAATATTCGAGACCGGCATCCCACACTGCCCAAACGGCCGTGAGGATCAGCGCCAGACCATAAAGCCACGCCCCCAGCGGTCTACGGCGGGCAATCAACAGGCCCGAGACCAGCATCGCCAGGCCCATCAGCAGGAAATACCAGCTGCCACCGAGGGTGATCAGATACCCGCCGCCACCGGCCAAACCGAGCCCGATCAGTGCAATCAGGACACCCAGCCCCGTCAGCAGCCATTTGCTGCCGCCGGCAGCCCCAGAATTATTCATGTCGGAATTTTTCCCCATTTGTGACAAGGGCGGAATAATGTACTACCTAGTTACTTATGGCAATTTGTCGCAGGCACAAATGTCATGAACGGTATTGAGGCTAGTCCAGATATCCGGCGCGAGCGCTGCGGGGGATGTGCCTGTAACATGCCTGGACATTGATTCCATGCCGCCGGAGACCGCCCTTGCCTGACATCCGCCCGCCCGTTCTTGACGAGATCGACCGTCAGTTGATTGCGGCCCTGCAGATCAACGCCCGTGAAAGCGTGGCCATGCTCGCCCGGCAACTGGGCATCGCCCGGACCACCGTTACCTCGCGCCTGGCGCGCCTGGAAAAGGCCAAGGTGATTACCGGTTATGGCGTACGGCTCGGCCAGCGCGTGGTGGACGGCGGGTTGCAGGCGTATGTGGGGATTACCGTACAACCTCGCTCCGGCAAGGAAGTGTTGCGGCGCTTGAGTGCGATGGGCCAGGTGCAGCAACTGTGTGCGGTAAGTGGCGAATTTGATTATGTCGCCTGGTTGCGCAGCGATTCGCCAGAGCAACTGGACCAACTGCTGGATCAGATTGGCAGTGTCGATGGGGTGGAGAAGACCACGACGTCGATCATCTTGAGCAGCAAGATCGATCGGGGGCAGCCGGTTTGAAAACTATCCAATGTGGGAGCGATTGTGGACAGTATGCACAGAGCTATCGTCATATTGATCAATTAATTGGCAAAACGACGACACATTGCGTCTTATTAACGTGTTCTACGCTCTCTAGAATGGCTGGCATCTTTTCCTATACTCAGATGCGCACTCCGCGTCGGGTCGACAGCAAGGTCAGCCATGAACAAGAACAATCGCCATCCTGCAGACGGTAAAAAACCAGTCACCATTTTCGGTCCGGACTTTCCTTTCGCCTTCGACGACTGGATCGAACACCCGGCTGGCCTAGGCAGCATTCCCGAGCACCATCACGGTGCCGAAGTGGCGATCGTCGGTGCCGGTATTGCCGGGCTGGTAGCCGCGTATGAACTGATGAAGCTCGGTCTCAAGCCGGTGGTTTATGAGGCCTCGAAGCTGGGTGGCCGCCTGCGCTCCCAAGCGTTCAATGGCACCGACGGCATCGTCGCGGAACTGGGCGGCATGCGTTTTCCAGTGTCATCCACGGCCTTCTATCACTACGTCGACAAGCTGAACCTTGAAACCAAACCCTTCCCCAACCCGCTGACACCAGCCTCAGGCAGTACTGTCATCGATCTGGAAGGCAAGACCCATTACGCACAGAAACTGGCGGATCTTCCTGCACTGTTCCAGGAAGTCGCCGACGCCTGGGCCGACGCCCTGGAAGCGGGCTCGCAGTTCTCAGATATCCAGCAGGCTATCCGCGACCGCGACGTACCGCGCCTCAAGGCGTTGTGGAACACCCTCGTACCGCTGTGGGACGACCGCACTTTCTACGATTTCGTTGCCACCTCCAAAGCCTTCGCCAAACTGTCGTTCCATCACCGCGAAGTGTTCGGCCAGGTCGGTTTCGGTACCGGTGGCTGGGACTCGGACTTCCCCAACTCGATGCTGGAAATCTTCCGCGTGGTGATGACCAACTGCGACGATCACCAGCATCTGGTGGTCGGTGGCGTGGAACAAGTGCCACAGGGCATCTGGCGCCATGTCCCGGAACGCTGCGTACACTGGCCGCAGGGCACCAGCCTCAAGTCATTGCACAGCGGTGCGCCACGTTCCGGCGTGAAGAAAATCGCCCATGCGCCGGACGGCCGCTTTGCGGTCACCGACAACAACGGCGATACCCGCGAATACGCGGCGGTGCTGACCACCTGCCAGAGCTGGCTTTTGACCACCCAGATCGAATGCGATGAAACCCTGTTTTCGCAGAAGATGTGGATGGCCCTGGACCGCACCCGCTACATGCAGTCGTCGAAAACCTTCGTGATGGTCGATCGCCCGTTCTGGAAGGATAAAGACCCGGAAACCGGACGCGACCTGATGAGCATGACCCTCACCGATCGCCTGACCCGCGGCACCTACCTGTTCGATAACGGCGACGACAAGCCCGGGGTGATATGCCTGTCGTATTCCTGGATGAGCGACGCCTTGAAAATGCTCCCTCACCCGGTGGAAAAACGCGTGAAACTGGCGTTGGATGCGTTGAAAAAGATCTACCCGAAAGTCGACATCGCCGCGCGAATCATCGGCGATCCGATCACCGTGTCCTGGGAAGCCGACCCGCATTTCCTCGGAGCCTTCAAGGGTGCGCTGCCCGGCCATTACCGCTACAACCAGCGCATGTACGCGCACTTCATGCAGGACGACATGCCGGCCGAACAACGCGGGATTTTCATCGCCGGCGACGATGTTTCGTGGACGCCGGCCTGGGTCGAAGGCGCGGTGCAAACCTCGCTCAATGCCGTATGGGGCATCATGAAACACTTCGGCGGTGCAACTCACGCCGAGAATCCGGGTCCAGGAGATGTGTTCAACGAGATCGGTCCGATCGCCCTGCCCGAGTAAGAGGAATCCGAAATGCGCGTAGCCCTTTACCAATGTCCACCGTTGCCCCTGGATGTCGCCGGCAACCTTCAGCGCCTGCATCAGCTGGCACTGGAAGCAAAGGGCGCCGACCTGCTGGTACTGCCGGAGATGTTCCTGACCGGCTACAACATCGGCGTCGATGCCGTCAGTGTGTTGGCGGAAGTGTACAACGGTGAATCGGCGCAACAGATTGCGCGCATTGCCAAGACCACCGGGATCGCCATTTTGTATGGCTATCCCGAACGCACCGGGGACGGACAGATCTACAACGCCGTGCAATTGATCGACGCCAATGGCGAGCGTCTGTGCAATTACCGCAAGACGCACCTGTTCGGTGACCTCGACCGTTCGATGTTCAGCGCCGGCACGGACGATTTCCCGATCGTGGAACTCAACGGCTGGAAGCTCGGGTTCCTGATCTGCTACGACCTCGAGTTTCCGGAAAACACCCGGCGCCTGGCCTTGGCTGGCGCCGAACTGATCCTGGTACCGACCGCCAACATGACCCCGTTCGACTTCATCGCCGATGTCACCGTACGTGCCCGGGCCTACGAGAATCAGTGCTACGTGGCTTATGCCAACTATTGCGGGCACGAAGGCGATATCCAGTACTGTGGCCAAAGCAGCATCGCCGCGCCGGATGGCAGCCGCATCGCCCAGGCCGGTCTCGATGAAGCACTGATTGTCGGTGAGCTGGATCGTCAGTTGATGGTCGAGTCGCGCGCCGCCAATCGCTATTTGCTCGATCGCCGCCCAGAACTATACGGCGCGCTGAACAAGCGCTAATCCGCTAGCATTGGCACTCCACTGTTCTGGAAGTGCCCATGCCTGCGCCGAATCCCCCTCGTCTCTACACTGAAACCCTGGCCAATGGTCTGCGGGTGACACTGCGTCACGTGCCTGATTTGAAGCGCGCCGCCGCGGTGTTACGTGTCGCTGCCGGGAGCCATGATGCGCCCCTGGCCTGGCCCGGTCTCGCGCACTTTCTTGAGCATTTGCTGTTTCTGGGGACCGAGCGCTTTCCTGCGGACCAAGGGCTGATGGCCTACGTCCTGGGTCATGCCGGCCAGGTCAATGCGCGGACCAGCGAGCGCACCACCGACTACTTTTTCGAATTAGCGCCTCAGGCGTTTAACAACGGGTTGGACCGTCTGTCAGACATGCTCGCCCATCCGCGTATGAATCCGGACGAACAACAGCGAGAACGGGAAGTTCTGCATGCGGAATTTGTTGCCTGGTCGCAGAATGCGGCGGCCCAACAGCAATTTGCGCTATTCGGCGGGCTTTGCGAAGCTCATCCGCTAAGGGGGTTTCATGCCGGAAACCGTGACAGCCTGCCAGTGCCACGTCCCGAATTTCAGCAGGCATTGAAGGATTTCCATCAGCGGTTTTATCAGGCCGGACAGATGACGCTGAGTCTTGTCGGCCCGCAATCCCTGCAAGAGCTGAAGGCGCTTGCCCAGGCATTTGCAGATGCAATTCCTGACGGCCACCCTATCAGGCAACAAGAGCCTCCTCGATTAATGGAAGCTGGGGGCAATAGTTATCAACAGGCCGGTGAACGACGGCTAGACCTGATGTTTGCCCTCGAAGCACTGCCTGACGCATCTCCACTGGCACTGGCGTTTCTCTGCCATTGGCTGAACGCTACGAAACCTGGTGGCTTGTTAGCCGCATTGCGTGAGCGAGGCATCGCCGACCAACTCAAGGCTGAGCCGTTGTATCAGTACGCCGGACAAGCCTTGTTGCACATCGAATTCACTTTATCCGATAACGCGACTGCAGTCGGAATTCGTGAACAACTCACGGATTGGTTGAGTTTTTTCGCACAACAAGACTGGAGTGGGTTGCGTGACGAATACACCACCCTGCTCCAACGCCAGCAGCAGGTCAGTACAGCCCTGCAGCTGGCCCGACAGGACAGCGAGCAACGTGAAGCTGCATTGTCCGAACCCGGCGTTATCGCCCTCAAGGACATACTGAAACAAATGGGTGCTGAGGATAACTTCAGCGGCCAATGGCAACTGCCAGCGCCAAACCCGTTTTTGCAAGCAGAAGCGCCCGCGCCCAACGCCGGCCTGATTCGTGGCCAAACCAGCGCCCACCGTGGCCTGCGCACTTTTGCCCAAGATCGCTCGCGCAGCCGCCGCGAGCGTTCGCCGATGCAATTCAGCCAGGCATTACCGGATAACACCGCTGAGGGCGCTGTGTATTTGCGTTGGCGCCTGGTCTTTACACCAGGCAGCCACCTGCAAGCGAATCTGGAAAGTCGTCTTCAGCCGTTGCGCGAAGACGCTCGCCAGGCAGGTGTGGATTTTTCCTTTGGCAAATCGGGCAATGAATGGCTGCTGAAAATGGTGGGCCTGCAGGAGCCTATGCCCATCATCCTTGAGCATGCGCTGAAAGAATTGACAAAACCTGATGCAGATTGCTTACGAGAACTTCCCGCGAGCGTTGCGCCAATGCCAATTCGACAGCTACTCAAGGTGCTGCCCGATCAGTGCCTTGAATCCGTTGCCGAATCGCAAGATTTGCAGCAACTCTGGTCAGGCGCCCGATGGGATGGCCTGGCAATAGGCCTTGGCGCTCAGACCCAAGCGGCAATGGGCCTCGCCTTGAGTCGCATCCCTGGCACTGCGGACAGCCAACTGCCGCCACCCCCAGCGATCCCCGCGAAACATCTGTGGGCCCACGTCGAAACTGGCTCCAGCGAGCACGCATTACTGCTGTTCTGCCCGGCTGCAATCGACGATATAACCCACGAAGCTGCCTGGCGCTTGCTTGCGCAGGTCTGCCAGACACCGTTCTACCAACGGCTGCGAGTGCAATTGCAACTTGGCTACGCAGTGTTCAGTGCCCTGCGCCAGATTCACGGGCAAACCGGGCTGTTGTTCGGTGTGCAATCGCCGGGTGTCCTGCCGTTGGATTTGCTGCAACACATCCAACTGTTCTTGAACGAGCTGCCGGGACTGATTCGAGATATCGATGACGCCAACTTCATGGTCTTGCGCCGGGCCTTGGCCGAACAATTCGACAAGGCCGCGCTTCCCCTTGCCCAAGCAGCCGAGTTGCTCTGGCAGGGCAAATTAGCTAGCCGTTCGTCTGATTATTTGAGCCAGTTGCCGCATGAAATTCTCAAGATTGATCGACCTATGCTAATAGCGGCAGCCCAACGTCTGATTCAGGTAGAAGGCGGTGCGCGCTGCTTGTCCAGCAGGCCTTGCCCTGGCCCGCCTTGGCAAGAGGCAAAGTGATCATTACCGGGGCTGCAATTAACTTTTTCGAACATTCGCAGCCAATCATTCTGAAATTTTGAGTAACATAGCTACCTAACTATCTGAACATCTCCCGCTGGAGGTGGGCTATATGTATAGATGCCGTTACTCCCATCAATTGAAGGAACGCCCCATGTCGTGGACCAAACCAGCTTACACCGACCTGCGTATCGGCTTTGAAGTCACCATGTACTTCGCCAGCCGCTAATCTCTGTCTTGGCAGAAATGCAGTTCAACGCCTCGGTTTATCCCGAGGCGTTTTATTTTCAGCGTTGAAATGATGGAGCATCCATGTTCGTCCAGATCCTAGGTTCCGCCGCCGGCGGCGGTTTTCCCCAGTGGAACTGCAATTGCGAAAACTGCGCAGGTTTTCGCAAGGGTAGCCTGCGGGCCAAGGCACGCACCCAATCGTCCATCGCGATTTCCGATAACGGCGTGAATTGGGTGCTGTGCAATACCTCCCCGGACATCCGTGCCCAGCTCCAGAGCTTCGCGCCCATGCAACCGGGGCGCGCACTGCGCGATACCGGGATCAGCTCGATCATCCTTATGGACAGCCAGATCGACCACACCACCGGTCTGCTCATGCTGCGCGAAGGTTGCCCGCACCAGGTCTGGTGCACCGACATGGTCCATGAGGATTTGAGTACCGGATTCCCGCTGTTCAACATGCTGACCCACTGGAACGGCGGCCTGAGCTGGAACCGCATCGAACTCGACCAGAGCTTCAGCATCCCGGCCTGCCCGAACCTGCGCTTCACCCCGCTGCCACTGCGCAGCGCCGCGCCGCCCTACTCGCCGCATCGCTTCGACCCGCATCCGGGCGACAACATCGGCCTGATCGTTGAAGACCTCAATACCGGTGGCAAGCTGTTCTATGCACCAGGGCTGGGCAAGGTCGATGCGCCGCTGCTGGAAATCATGGCCGCCAGTGATTGCCTGTTGGTGGACGGCACGCTGTGGGACGACGACGAAATGCAGCGCCGTGGTGTCGGCACCCGCACCGGCCGTGAGATGGGCCACCTGGCGCAGAACGGCCCTGGCGGCATGCTTGAAGTGCTGGAGCAACTGCCCAAACAGCGCAAGGTGCTTATTCACATCAACAACACCAACCCGATTCTCGACGAAGATTCGCCGCAGCGGGCGGAGTTGGAACGGCGCCAGGTTGAAGTGGCTTATGACGGCATGAGTATTGTGTTGTAACCGATGGCCCCTTCGCGAGCAGGCTCGCTCCCACAGGGGGAAGGCGATCTACTGTGGGAGCGAGCCTGCTCGCGAAGGGGCCGGTAATAACGCCTCATTTCTACGGCTGTTCGTTGGAGAACCGCAATGACCGACACCCCCATGTCCCCCGCCGAATTCGAAGCCGCCCTGCGCGCCAAGGGCGCCTACTACCACATCCACCACCCCTACCACGTGGCGATGTACGAAGGCCGGGCCACCCGCGAGCAGATCCAGGGCTGGGTCGCCAACCGCTTTTACTATCAGGTGAACATCCCCCTGAAGGACGCGGCCATCCTGGCCAATTGCCCCGACCGCGAGGTCCGGCGCGAATGGATTCAACGCCTGCTCGACCATGACGGCGCCCCCGGCGAAGACGGCGGTATCGAAGCCTGGCTGCGCCTGGGCCAGGCCGTCGGTCTCGACCCGGAGCAATTGCGCTCCCAGGAACTGGTGCTGCCCGGCGTGCGTTTTGCCGTCGACGCCTACGTCAACTTCGCCCGTCGCGCCCGTTGGCAGGAAGCGGCCAGCAGCTCGCTGACCGAGCTGTTCGCCCCGCAGATCCACCAATCGCGCCTGGACAGCTGGCCGCAGCACTACCCGTGGATCGACCCCGCCGGCTACGCGTATTTCCGCACCCGCCTGGGCCAGGCGCGGCGCGATGTCGAGCACGGCCTGGCCATCACCCTCGAGCACTACACGACGCGGGAAGGCCAGGAGCGCATGCTGGAAATTCTCCAGTTCAAACTGGACATTCTTTGGAGCATGCTCGATGCCATGAGCATGGCCTATGAGTTGAACCGCCCGCCCTACCATACGGTGACGAGTGAACGGGTCTGGCACAAAGGAATCACCCTATGAGTTTCGATCGCAGAAAGACCCCGTCATGGCGTCCTGGCTACCGTTTCCAGTACGAACCGGCACAGAAAGGCCACGTGCTGCTGTACCCGGAAGGCATGATTAAACTCAATGAAAGCGCCGCGCTGATCGGCGGCCTGATCGATGGCGAGCGTGATGTCGCCGCGATCATCAACGAGCTCGACCAGCAGTTCCCTGGCGTGCCTGAGCTCGCTGACGACATCGAGCAATTCATGGAGGTTGCCCGTGCGCAGCACTGGATCGAACTTGCCTGATTCGTCGAGGCAAGTACCGCCCAAGCCCGAGATCGGCCTGCCCCTTTGGTTGCTGGCCGAACTGACTTATCGCTGCCCGCTGCAATGCCCGTACTGCTCCAATCCGCTGGATTTTGCCGAACAAGGCCAGGAGCTCAGTACCGAGCAGTGGGTCAAGGTGTTCCGCGAGGCCCGCGAGATGGGCGCGGCGCAGCTGGGCTTTTCCGGGGGTGAGCCGTTGGTGCGCCAGGACCTCGCCGAGCTGATTGCCGAAGCGCGCCAGCTGGGGTTCTACACCAACCTGATCACCTCCGGCATCGGCCTGACCGAGCAGAAAATCAGCGATTTCAAAAAGGCCGGTCTCGATCACATCCAGATCAGTTTCCAGGCCAGCGACGAGCAGGTGAACAACCTGCTGGCGGGCTCGAAAAAAGCCTTCGCGCAAAAGCTGGAAATGGCCCGCGCCGTGAAAGCCCACGGCTATCCGATGGTGCTGAACTTCGTCACCCATCGGCACAACATCGACAAGATCGACCGCATCATCGAGCTGTGCATTGCCCTGGAGGCCGACTTCGTCGAACTCGCCACCTGCCAGTTCTACGGCTGGGCGCAACTCAACCGGGTGGGGCTGCTGCCGACCCGGGAGCAACTGGTGCGCGCCGAACGCATCACCAACGAATACCGCGCCAAACTGGAAGCCGAAGGGCATCCGTGCAAGTTGATTTTCGTCACCCCGGACTACTACGAAGAACGCCCGAAAGCCTGCATGAACGGCTGGGGCAGTATCTTCCTGACGGTCACACCGGACGGCACCGCCCTGCCCTGTCATGGCGCCCGACAGCTGCCGGTGCAGTTTCCCAACGTGCGCGACCACAGCATGCAGCACATCTGGTACGACTCGTTCGGCTTCAACCGCTTTCGCGGTTACGACTGGATGCCCGAGCCATGCCGCTCCTGCGACGAGAAAGAAAAGGACTTCGGCGGCTGTCGCTGCCAGGCCTTCATGCTCACGGGGGATGCGCGCAACGCCGACCCGGTGTGCAGCAAGTCGCCTCATCACGGCGTGATCCTCAAGGCCCGCGAAGAGGCCGAGCACGCGACCCAGACCATTGAACAACTGGCCTTTCGCAATGAACGAAACTCACGCCTCATCGCCAAAAGCTGAACCCTTCAGCGCCGCCAACGCCGTCGCGGCCGGCATCGATTTTGCCGAGCTGCAGGTCGGCGCCCATGGTTTGTTCTGGAACGAATACCGCCCGGAGGATGCCGCGTGTCGGATCTGGCACTGGCGTGATGGTGTCGCCAACTGCCTGACGCCACCCCCGTTCAGTGTCCGCAGTCGAGTGTATGAATATGGCGGTGGCGCGTTTTGCCTGACCGACGACGGCGTGGTGTTCGTCAATGAGGCGGATCAGCAACTTTATCGCCAATCACTGCAAGGCGAGACGCCAGAGGTGCTGACGTCAGGTGTGTGTCGATACGGTGATCTGCAGTTCGCCAATGGCCAGGTACTGGCGGTAGAGGAAAATCGCAATGAACACCGCCTGGTGGCGATCGATCTGGTGGATGGCGCCCGGCATTTGTTGGCCGAAGGCGCGGACTTTTACGCCGCACCGACCTTGAGTCCCGATGCGCAACGACTGGCCTGGATTGAGTGGAGTCGCCCGGATCAACCCTGGACCGCGACCCGTTTGATGGTCGCCCGACGCCAGGCCGATGGCGGCTTCGCTGCCCCTTGCTGCGTGGCCGGCGACCAGACGCAGGAATCGCTGCAACAACCTCGTTTCGATGCTGACAGTCGCTTGTTCTGCCTGACCGATCGCGGTGGTTTCTGGCAGCCCTGGATGGAATCGGCCGATGGCCTGGCACCATTGCCCGGCACCGCCGCCGACCACGGCCCCGCCCCCTGGCAACTGGGCGGTTGTACCTGGTTACCGCTAAGCGAAGGTACTTATCTGGCCAGCTGGACGGAAGGCGGTTTTGGCCGATTGGGGCTTTGCGGTACTTCGTGCAAAGACTTTACCGGCGATTACAGCCGCTTCCGCCATCTTGCCGTCGATGATCAGTTCATCTACTGCATTGCTGCGTCCCCCGTCAGCTCAGCGGCGGTGATCGCCATCGATCGCCAGAGCCACCAAGTAAAAGTCCTCGCCGGCGGTGTGGCACCGCTGCCCGCCGGGCAAATCAGTCGTCCGCAAACGCTGCACTACCCAAGCGGTTCGGGTGAAGCCCACGGTTTCTTCTACCCGGCGATGAACGGCGACGCCAAGCCGCCATTGGTGGTGTTCATCCACGGCGGCCCAACCTCGGCGTGCTACCCGATGCTCGATCCGCGCATCCAGTACTGGGCGCAACGAGGTTTTGCCGTGGCCGATCTCAACTATCGCGGCAGCAGCGGATACGGCCGGGACTATCGCCAGGCCCTGCATTTGCGCTGGGGCGAAGTCGATGTCGAAGACGCTTGCGCGGTGGTCAGCCATCTCGCCGAACGTGGTTTGATCGATGGCCAGCGAGCTTTCATTCGCGGTGGCAGCGCCGGTGGCTATACGGCGCTGTGCGCGTTGGCGTTCCACCAGGTGTTTCGTGCCGGTGCCAGTCTTTATGGGGTCAGCGACCCAGTGGCGCTGGGACGGGCGACGCACAAATTCGAGGGTGACTACCTGGACTGGCTGATCGGTGATCCACAACAGGATGCCGAACGCTACGCCGCACGCACGCCGTTATTGCATGCCAGCAACATTCGCGTGCCGGTGATCTTCTTTCAAGGTGAGCTGGATGCCGTGGTAGTACCGCAGCAAACCCGCGACATGGTCGAGGCCCTGCAGAACAACGGTATCCTGGTCGAGGCCCATTACTACGCGGACGAACGTCACGGTTTTCGCAAAGCCGGCAACCAGGCGCATGCGCTCGAGCAGGAATGGTTGTTCTATCGGCGGGTGATGGCGCTCACAAATTGAGAGCGCCACACAGGGAAAAACGCCTCACCGCTTGGCGATGATGTACACCGCATGCACGATCCCGGGAATGTAACCGCACAGCGTCAGCAGAATATTCAGCCAGAACGCGCCGCCGAACCCCACTTGCAGAAATACACCCAGTGGTGGCAACAGAATGGCGATGATGATGCGGATAAAGTCCATGGACATAGCTCCTGATTGAAGTGGGCTCACGCGAGCCCATACCCTATCGACCCGTACCGTTGGTCAGGGTTCAGCCCGACGGTTCAGGCCAATGTACCCAGGCCATGTTTCTGAACGATGCAACCGCCATAAAAAAACGCCCCACGCCAAAAGAATCAGGCGTGGGGCGTGCGTTATACCGCGAGACGGTTCGGGAATTCGTGCAGCAAGCGTCCGTTCAGACGGCAATCCCTTTACGGCATTGCAGCTGTGCGGTGCGCACGCGGGAGAAGGCACGGGCCAGGCGCAGCAGCATTTCATCGATATTGGACTTGCTGACCGTCAGCGCCGGGGTAAATCGCAGGCAATCGGCTTGCGGCGCGTCGATAAGCAGCCCTTCGTACAACGCGGCCTTGACCACGGCGTCTGCCGAGTCGTCGGAAAGCGTCAGCCCCCAGAGCAACCCTTGTCCGCGTAATTCGCCATGTCCGTAACGATGGGACAAACGCTGGAGGCCTTCGCGCAGGTGCTGAGCCATTTCCCCGACATGCTCGAGAAAGCCTTTGTCCTGCACGCTATCGAGCACCGCCAGGCCGGCTGCAGTCAGCAGTGCGTTGCCATGATGGGTACCGCTCATTTCGCCGGTTTCCAGGCAGCAGGCCTTGCCCCGCGCCAGCAGCGCCGCCACCGGTACGCCACCGCCAAGCCCTTTGCCGAGCACGACGATATCGGCCCGCACACCGAAGGACTGTTCAGCCAGCATGCTGCCACAGCGACCGACACCGGTTTGCACCTCGTCGAAGATCAGCAGGATGCCCAACTCGCGACACAGGCGCTCCACCCCCTTGAGGTAATGCGCGGTGGCCGCAATCACCCCGGCTTCACTCTGGATCGGCTCGAGCATGATCGCCACGGTCCGTTCATCCACCGCCGCATTCAGCGCCGCAAGATCATTGAATGGGACGCGACTGAAGCCCGGTAGCTGCGGCTCGAAGCGGTTGACCAGGGTCGAACTGTCCGACGCCGAAATCGTCCCCAGGCTACGACCATGGCAAGCCTGATCGGCCACGATAATCCGCGAAGCCCCGCCGCGGTGCCGTTGACCCCATTTGCGCGCCAGCTTGATCGCCGCCTCACAGGCCTCGCTGCCGCTGTTGAGCAGGTAGGCCTGGTCGCTGCCGGTGACGGCACACAGGCGCTCGGCGAGCTTGAGCATGCCGCGGTTATGCAGGGCGAAACCGGGATTGATCAACGCTTGCGCCTGCGCAGTAATGGCGCTGACCAGTGCCTTGGGGCTGTGACCAAGGCTATTGGCACCGCCGCCCTGGGAGAAATCCAGGTACGCACGGTCATCGCTGTCCCACAACCAGGAACCCTGGCCGCGGGCAAATACCTGTTGGGGTCGATCGACACTGGGCATCAAGTACTCGCTGCAAAGGTTGTCTGCGTTTGGGGCAGAGACGCTGTCCTGCAGCAAATCATCGAGACTGGGCGCATGTCGACGCAGGCTGAACAGATTCATGGGCGCAACCCTCGCAGAAGGTTTTTTGCGTTACCTATGCAAACGTCATCGAAGCGAAGGGAGTTCATCGCGTTCCGGGGCCCTGTAAGCCGTGTGAATGCGGTTAGACTAGGCTCCCGCAAGGCGATGAGCCATTTCGATTTCCCAGCATTTTCGATAAGAATTACTTATGGATTTCAAGCAACTGCGTTATTTCGTCGCGGTCTACGAAGAGGGCCATGTGGGCCGGGCTGCCGAGCGCCTGTCCATTTCACAGCCGGCGCTGTCTCAGCAGATCCGCCACCTTGAACAAACCCTGGATGTGAGCCTGTTCGAACGCAGCAGCAAACGCCTATTGCCGACCCTTGCGGCCCATACGCTCTATAACCATGCCCTGCCCTTGCTCGATGGCCTGCAACGGGCACGTGAAGCACTGGGCAACTTCAAGGGGCATGCGCTGCGCACCCTGGCCATTGGCGTACTGCAAACCGTGCACACCAGCCTGGTGCCACAAATGCTCGAACGGGTGCGCAAGGCGCAGCCTCATCTGGTGGTGCAGATCTATGAACTGACGGGACTGGAAATCGAGCGACGCTTGCTCAATGGTTCGCTGGACATCGGCATCGGCTACTTGCCGCCTCGTCAGCCGGGTCTGCACGGAGTGCTGTTGTACGAAGACGAACTGACGCTGGTCATCCCGGCAGACCATCCATTGCGCGAATTCAAGAAAGTCTCCATGAGCCAGGCTGCCGAACTGCCGATGTTGCTGCTGGGCGAAGAGTTTCAGATACGGCAGATCTGGCAGGCGCAAATGGCCAGCCTGGGACGGCGTCCGCAAGTGCAGGCCGAGCTGAACAACATGGCCGGCATACTCGACAGCCTGCCGCACACGCGACTGGCGACGGTACTGCCCGGACGCTCGCAGAAGACCCACGGCAACCAGCAATTGTTGTGGAAACCCCTGAGCGAGCCGCGGGTGCCGCTGAAAGTCGGGTTGGTTTGTCGCGATGTGCAACGGCAACAGGCCTCGCTGGCCTTGCTGCGCACGTTGCTGGAGGAGGTGATCAATCGGCCGGATGAACGCTTGAACAGCCCGCCGGCACTGGACGGCCTGAGCTGAACACTTTTCTCGAGGCAAAAGAAAACCCCGCCGAAGCGGGGCTTTGCAGACTGTTTCCCTGACATCCATTTCACTCCGCCGTCCTGGCAGAATCCTACGTGTCCGTGTTGTTACTTTGCGCTTCCTGCGCTACGTCCATAAGCAGTAGATTAGCTGTGGATCCAATTTACGACTATGGGAGAACAGCAGCACGTCATGTAAGAGAATGCTTACATCAGGTTACAAACTCAGAATTGCCCGGCCTCCAACAGGAACAGCGATTCGCTACCCGCCTTCACCGACGCACTCAGCGAGTGAATACGCGGTAGCAAACGGGCGAAATAGAAGCGTGCGGTGCCCAGTTTACTGGCGTAGAAATCGTCCTGCGTTTCTTTGCCCAAGGCGGCCTTGGCCATCAATGCCCACATGTAGGCATAGGCCACGTAGCCAAATACTTGCAGGTACTCGACCGACGCCGCGCCGATTTCATTCGGGTTGTTTTTCGCCCGATCCAGCAGCCATGCCGTCAGCTCGTCGAGCGTCGCCACCGCATCGTTGAGCGGCTTGGTGAACTCCGCCAGGTCAGCACTGGCCGTTGCG
>NZ_JASCAE010000038.1:0-68697 GCF_029967975.1 Pseudomonas sp. V98_8 | reverse complement strand
CGAAAGCGGCGGGTCAGTCAATATATATGTCGACTGATCCACCGCTTTCGCGAGCAAGCCCGCTCCCACAGTTTGAAATCACAAGGCTTTAGATGCCTTGTGGTGTCTCTTCCCCACCCAACGCCTCGACCAGCGCTGGCAGGAAATCACCGAACGTCAGCATCATCAGCGTGAAGCTGGCATCCAGTTGGCCGAGGGCTTCATCGCCACCGTCTTGTTCCGCCTGGTCTTGCAGCAGGTCTTCGAACTTCAGGCGCTTGACCACCATCTTGTCGTCGAGGACGAACGACAGTTTGTCCTGCCAGGCCAGCGACAGCTGGGTGACCACTTTGCCGGTGCTCAGGTGCAACTGGATTTCTTCGCTGGTCAGGTCCTGACGCTTGCAACGCACGATGCCGCCGTCTTCGTGGGTGTCGCGCAGTTCGCACTCGTCCAGTACAAAGAAGTCGTCCGCGGCTTTTTGCGTGGTGACCCACTCGGTCATGGTCGCGGTCGGGGACATTTTCACGGTCAGTGGGCGCACCGGCAGGGTACCGATCACTTCACGCAGGGTGGACAGCAGGTCTTCGGCACGTTTCGGGCTGGCCGAGTTGACCAGGATCAGGCCCTGTTTCGGCGCGATGGCGGCAAAGGTCGAAGAGCGACGGATAAAGGCGCGCGGCAGGAAGGCCTGGATGATTTCATCCTTGATCTGGTCGCGTTCCTTTTTATAGACCTTGCGCATTTGCTCGGCCTCGATCTCTTCGACCTTTTCCTTCACCGCGTCACGCACGACGCTGCCCGGCAGAATGCGTTCTTCCTTGCGCGCGCTGATCAGCAGGAAATCACCGCTGACGTGTACCAGCGGGGCATCTTCGCCCTTGCCGAACGGTGCGACGAAACCGTAGGTGGTCAACTCCTGGCTTGCACATGGACGCGCCAGCTTGGTGGCCAGTGCAGTCTCCAACGCCTCGGCATCAACAGGCAGATCTTGGGTCAGGCGATAGATAAGCAGGTTTTTGAACCACATGGGGTAAGTCTCTCCTTATATGCAAAGGCGGGCATTATTGTCCTCCGTGTGCCATAGGCCAACCCTTCTCTAAGCCTTTGGAAGGCATCAGAAAATTAATTAAAAAAGTGCTTGCCAGAGGTGGGGGCGCTCCGTAGAATGCGCGCCACACCGAAGCGAAGGGTGATTAGCTCAGCTGGGAGAGCGTCTGCCTTACAAGCAGAATGTCGGCGGTTCGATCCCGTCATCACCCACCATTCGTTTCAAGTGTTTAGCGCAGCGGTAGTTCAGTCGGTTAGAATACCGGCCTGTCACGCCGGGGGTCGCGGGTTCGAGTCCCGTCCGCTGCGCCATATTCGGTAACCTGGACAACTGAACGCCAGGTCACCACGGAAAAACCCGCCAAGGCGGGTTTTTTTCTGCCTCAAGTTTGTACGTTGTTCCCGCGGGATGTGTCGTTTCACCGGTTTTCAGATTTTTTTGAAAAAACTTCAAATAAATCAACACTTTATGAAAATCTGTGGCATAATGCGTCCCGTAACGAAGCGAAGGGTGATTAGCTCAGCTGGGAGAGCGTCTGCCTTACAAGCAGAATGTCGGCGGTTCGATCCCGTCATCACCCACCATTCGTTTCAAGCGTTTCGCGCAGCGGTAGTTCAGTCGGTTAGAATACCGGCCTGTCACGCCGGGGGTCGCGGGTTCGAGTCCCGTCCGCTGCGCCATATTCGGTAACCTGGACCACTGAACGCCAGGTCACCACAGAAAGCCCGCTGAATGCGGGCTTTTTGCTGTCTGGCGTTTGGGTTTTCCTTCCGTGTAGGAGCGAGCATGCTCGCGATGGACGTCAACGATGACGCGGGATACCTGATACCCCGTGGTGCCCTCCAGTTTTTCGCGAGCGTGCTCGCTCCTACATAGCTTGATTACGGGCATGACGGTAATCGCTGACCGCTTCATAAACCGCCTTGCGCAAGCGGTTGATCCCGCCGATGGGGCGGTGCGCCTCAAGCCCGAACCAAGGGTTGAACGACTGGTTATCGCATTGCAGGTTCAGTGCCGGGGTGTCGAAATCCTGGGCGGGCAGGGTGATTCGCGCCACCGTCTCGAAGGGCGCATCGCTCTCTTGCCATTCAATACTGGTGTCCTCGATCGGCATGTACTTGCCGGGGTCCTGCCGCTGTATTTGCAAGACGAAACACGCGGGCATCCGATCGGTCGATAACTGCTGGTACAGCGCATTTCGCAGGAAATTCGGTAACTCACGGTTCTGCGCGGGCAAGGAGTAGGCCGGGCAGCTGCCAGGATCCGGCACGACGCGAAACTTGGCATTGCCCTCACCGAATTTGTAGGGCGAAACCGAAAAGTACCGGGTGCGCGTCGGGCTTTCCGGGGCAGGGGAGAGTGTCGCCAGGGCGATAAACAGATGACGGACCTGCCAGGTGCGCGGGTCCCAGTCCGGAAAGAACGCCAGCATCTTTTTGCCATCCGCCTGGGCAGCCACATTCTGACGATACTCGGCGACATCGCTGACAAAGAAGTTCGGATGACTGAACATCACGAAGTCCTGTTCAGCACGACCCGGCTGATCGCGCAGTAGCTGTTTTCCGGGCACATCGTGCAACTTGATCGCCATGCCCCGGGCATCGCGGATGCTGTCGAATTGAGGGTAGGCGTTGCCGTTGGACAGGCGCAGCGTCGCCTGCCAGGTTTTGCCCGGCTCGCTGAACACACCCTGACGCAGTTCTCCCGCCAGTTCCGATAACACCTGCACTTGGGCTTTAAAACAGCCGTGGGCCTTGGCGTGGGCATCGCGCAGGTAGCGGGTGTTTTCCCGGTGCTGGTCGACGATACGCACCGCCGTCTGGATGATGTCCTGAGTCATTGCGGCTTCGCCGTCGGGGATCAGCTCTTGCGTAGATACCGGTCCACGGTGCTGCCAGGCGAACCATGCCGTGGCCAATGCCCAGCCGAGTAACCCCAGGACCAGCAAACAGAGCAGAGTCTTGCCGAGAAAGGCGCCCAGGCGTATCCAGAGTCGTTTCATGGCAGTTGCGCCTCCAGAGGGCCGCCCAGCACTTTCAAATACTCCAGCAACGCCCAGCGCTCTTCGGGTTGCAGCAAGCGCCCGATCACGCCGTTGCCACGCTTGCCGGCGCGGAACTCGTGCCCGCTGTTGTGATTGCCGGTAATACGCGTGTCGAACACAAAGCCATTGCTAAAGGCTTCGGTGCGATAGCCCAAATGCTTCGGGTCGTACTCGAACGTGCCCTTGTAAAAGGTGGTGGCGCGTTCGTCCTGTGGCGAAAGCAATTGATAAATGCTCGGCACAGAACCGTTGTGCAGAAATGGCGGCGTTGCCCATACACCCGCCAGGGGCCGGGCCTTGTAGGCGCGCAATTCCTGGACGCCGATCGGCAGGCCGAAGCCATCCATGTCCGCGCGCTCGGCCGGCGTGACGGCGGCCTCGCGATAGGCGCGGTTGCCGACGAATGCCGTGACATACGCCAGCCCCTTGGCGACCGACAACTGGCTCAGGTCCAGAGGTTCGGTGGGGGCTGGATGCAGTTGTACGTCCAGGCGCGCCAACTCGGCCGGGTCCCACTGCAAGGCTGTCAGGTCGAAGCGGTGATTGGCGATATTGTTGGCGGCGCCCGGGTCGGTGCCGATTGCCTCCACGGGCAGCATTTTCAACTGTTGCACCGGGCGCCCTTCGCTGATGCTGACGCGCGGTACGTGGCAACCGGCGCAGTTCTCGGCGAACAACGCGCGACCTTTGGCGGCCAGCGGCTTGTCCACCGCGCCCAACCATTCTTCCGGCCAGGCTGGTGGCTTGAGTCGTTGCAGGGTTTGTTCGATCAGGTGCAGATCCCGCACCCGGACGCTGGACGGGTACCGATTGTCGTCCATGAGGGGCTTACCTTCGGCATCGAAAAAACTCAGCGTGGCGCCTACTCCCAGGGCTTCACCAAATTGCGCGCCATGGGCTGCTGCGCCGAGCCATTCCACTGCACCCAGTCGAAGGTCCACATATCCCATAACTGTGGGTAGTCGACGGGGGCATCGGCCACGCGGTAGTTGGCGGGGGAAATTGCGTCGCCGAAGCTGGCGTTGGCAATGCGCCCGAACGCGTCGGTGCGCCCGGGACCTTCTTCGGTGGGGTAGAGCCCGCGGTGAGTGTCGTTCCAGGCCACCTTCAGGAAAGTATCCAGGGAACCCTTGAATGCCTCGCGCAGTGCCTGGTGCCCGGTGTCGTAGTCAGGTCCAAGGACGTTGCGGGCGAAACGTTCGAACTTCCAGGGGTTGTAGTAAGTGAAAGCCAGGCTCGCGACCAGCGCCTGGCCAAAACTGCCGCCCTGCAAGGTGGGGACGCTGGAGGGCAACACATGCTGCGCGGAGCCGCCGTCGATGCGCACGGCTTGACCGTTCAAGCGCAGTTCACCGGTATGACAGGCGGCGCAGGTAATATCCAGAAATGTATCCGCGCTGCCGGGATTCTGATGCCGGGCGAAGCCCACGGGCAGGTTGCCGGGGTTGTTCGGCGTGGGTTTCTGCTCGGGGTCGATCAGGAAACCGAAGCGCGCGAGGGAGTCCGGCGCGGCGAATCGTTGTTGCGAAAAGGGCAGTTCCAGGGCGGTGAACCAGTCGTAGTGCAAGCCCTTGACCTGAGTACCCTGGGGCGTGAAATAGTAACGCTGGCGGTCTTCGGCGTTCCATTGCTCCAGGTAATGCACCTGTTGCGCGGCCGCGTGGCGCGGCAGTTTCGGGTTTGCGACGTAGTACAGGACCACGGCCAGGGCGAGGAGCACCAAAGCAGCAAAAAGAGCCAATAAGCGGAGCAAAACGCGCACGTGGACCATCCTTGTCTATTATTGCTACCGTTATGCCTTAGGGTCAGGGATGCGGCAAGAGGCCATTACGCCAGATGTTCAGCCTTCCTGAGTGCAAGATGACGCAAGTTTCATCATCAACTTGGTTAAATGCGTTTAAACACCTGAACTTATCGCCAGTTTGTGGCTCTCATGCCGGTAGCCATTGGTCGTGGCCGCCTGATAAGCTCGCGACTTTACTCGATTGCCCTTTAGGCGCATGAACAAGGAAATAGCATGAAACAGCATCGGTTGGCGGCGGCGGTGGCCCTGGTTAGCCTGGTACTTGCGGGTTGCGATTCGCAAACCAGCGTAGAGCTGAAAACCCCGGCGCAAAAAGCTTCCTACGGAATTGGCCTGAACATGGGCAAGAGCCTGGCTCAGGAAGGCATGGATGATCTGGACTCCAAAGCCGTTGCCCAGGGCATCGAAGATGCGGTCGGCAAGAAAGAACAGAAACTAAAGGATGAAGAATTGGTAGAAGCCTTCGCGGCGCTGCAAAAGCGCGCTGAAGAGCGTATGGCCAAGATGAGCGAAGAGTCGGCAGCTGCCGGCAAGAAATTCCTCGAAGAAAACGCCAAGAAAGCTGGCGTCGTGACTACCGCTTCGGGCCTGCAATATGAAGTGGAAAAGAAAGCCGATGGCGCCCAGCCAAAGCCGACTGACGTAGTGACCGTCCACTACACCGGCAAGCTGACCAACGGCACCGTTTTCGACAGCTCCGTCGAGCGCGGCAGCCCGATCGATCTGCCGGTCAGCGGTGTGATCCCGGGTTGGGTCGAAGGCCTGCAACTGATGCACGTAGGCGAGAAGTACAAGCTGTATATTCCTAGCGAATTGGCTTACGGCGCGCAAAGCCCAAGCCCGGCGATCCCGGCCAACTCGGTGCTGGTGTTCGACCTGGAACTGCTGGGAATCAAAGATCCAGCAAAAGAAGACGCTGCCAAGTAATTCGCGTCTGCTTTAACGACAACGCCTCGCTCATGCGGGGCGTTGTTGCATCTGGCGTTGATTGCACGAACCTGCGTGCACAGGTAAACAAAGCGAACAGTTGCCGTACACTGAAGTCATAGTCAGTGTGGGGGGGGCGTGCCTAACCTTCGGCAGACCTCCAAGTCAATGAAATATTAGGTTTTTTTAGATGGGTAAAAAACGCCCGATCTGAGTGAAGCCCTTATGCAGCGGGCCTTTCAGCCATGAAAAGTGGCTCTGTTCACAAGGTTATCCACAATTTGTGTGGATAACATTTCTGCCGGAGGCGTCATGAAAGCACCCTGGAATTTTGCTCGTTTCCTGCCCTTGGCCGGACGCCTGCTCGCCCGTGGGCGCTTGCCGACCTTGCTGTTTGCGGTGGCCAGCAAAAGTGCCAGCCAGGGTAACCGATTGGGCAAGCTCAAGGATGATCTGCGCCTGTTACAGGCGTTGTGCCTGGCGTACTGGCGTGGCGAATACCGGGCCATCAGTCCCAAGGCGCTGATATCGGTGGTCGCCGGCCTGATGTATTTCCTCAGTCCGGTCGATGCCATTCCGGATTTTCTGCCGCTGTTCGGCATGATCGATGACATCGCCGTTCTGGCTTGGCTGATGAAAGTCCTCGACGATGAACTCAACGCCTTCCGCGCCTGGCGCAAACGCCAGGTCCCGGAAAAACTCGCGGTGGTCGAGCGATTGCCCGACACCCCTGAGCAACTCAAGCTGCAGAAACCGAAAAAAACCTGATTCGATCCCGTCTGCGCTTCATATAGATAGCCCCCGCGACCTTGGCCGCTGTTAGGATTACACTTCTAGGGAAAAGTGCCGACTCGCTAAGTGTTGTTGTCCTACGGGGTAATCATGGATATTCAGATAATTACACGCGAAGGCGAGCCCGAATACGCGGTTCTGCCGTGGGCTCAGTATCAGGCTCTACTGAAAGCAGCAGGCATCAACGAAGCACCGTCACGTGCGGCCCCGACGCCGCTCGCGACTACACCAGACGCTATTCTTCCGGGTCTGGATCAACTACGCAGTTTGCGCGAAGGGAAGGGCATCGCCATCGAGGCGCTCGCCCGCACGGTAGGCATCAGCCCGTCTTACCTGGCCATGATCGAAAGTGGCGAGCGTCTGCCCGACGCCGCGATTCGCCGCAGCCTGGCCTGGGAATTGACGGTGCCAGGGTGGAGGGATGAATCGTGAGCGTACGCATCAGTCGTCAACACTGGGATGGATTGCTGGGCGAGCTGGATCAGGCACGCCGACAGCGTCATCTCCTGACCTACCGGGCATTGCTGGAGCGATTGCAGCTTCCTACGCCCGCCATGCAAACCCTGACCGCCGCACTTGAACATCTGGCCGCACTGGATGCCAAGGCCGAACAGCCGCTGCGCAGTTCCCTGGTGATCAGCCAGGGTGCCAGCCGCTTGCCACGTACCGGATTCTTCGAATGCGTCGAGCGCCTGGGGCGCTTCACCGGCCCGTCCGATGGCGTCGCCGCTGCCTCATGGCATGCCTCGGAAGTGGTTCGCGTATTCGAATACGAGTACCCCGAATCGGCGGAAGCCTGAGTGTTCCTGAAGCTCAAGGCGCGGGCCGGTTACTGGATGGCCCGCCGGTTGTTTCACTGGCCATGGTTCGTGCGCCAGCCTCGCGGCTGGCGCTGGATGGAGGGTCAATTCGCACGCATGGCCAACCTGGGCGATGTCGGCGCGCAGAGTTTCTATGGGCACATCCTGACCTTTCGTGGCGTCGGCCTGGGGGCGCGGGAGGAGGGTATTCGGCTGTTGCGCCTGGCCGCACTGGCCGGTGATGGCAAGGCCGCCTACCAAGTGGGCGTGATCAGCCTGGCCGGAAGCCCGAGCAAGGCGCCGGATCCGGCGGAAGCGGCGCGGTTCTGGGCACTGGCGGCCAAGGCCGGGCATCCATTGGCCGAGATCAAACTCAAGGAGTTGGCGGCTGGCGGGTCTTCGCAGTAATCGATTATTTTTCGAAACGAGGGCATCTGCCGCTCGCGTTGTTGAGTTACTGACAGCGATCACTTGGTAGCCGATCGATGGGGAAGTCCACTTGAGTCTTCACCCTTCGGATCGGCTTGCCAACGATAGTGACCTAGAGAAGCGACTTAATGTTGTGTTGGATCTCCAGCATCCTGAACGTCACTCTTGCGCCCTCGGTGGGATAGCCGGTGTTGTCCTGCACATACGCCCCTGCTTTGAAATAAAGTGGTTTAGTCTTCCAGCTCGGGTCGATGGTGGTTCTCCAGTTGTTTCCTGCTGCGCTGATGCCCAGTGCGCCCTTCGGGCTGAGGTGGATCTGGTAGGAAAAGTCGCGGTCGAGTGGCACACCCGTCGCAATGGTAATGACCCGGCCCTCTTCATCGTCGGGGCGCATGCGCACCTTGGCGACAATGTTCCCCGTCGAAGCCGACGTTTTGTATTGGTATTCCAGCTTCACCATGGGGTTGTTGCTGTCCTTGTTGTGAATCTGTCCAATCACGATCTTGCCGGTGCTGGGGACCTGATTGACTGTCAGGCTCGCCCGCAGGATGTTATCCGCCGCTGAATACTGCCAGTTGCGCAGCGTTCCATCACTATAGGTTTCCCGCAACTCGCTGCGCGGATAAATGGCGTTGGCCGTTCTGGAACCGGTCACAGGTGCCCAGAAGGAAAGCGTAGCGGCTTCGGAGCTGAAATACTGGTCCTTGAAGCCTTGCGCCAATCGAGGTGTTTCTATTGTGGCCGGTGGGCTGCCTTCAGGGATGCTTAAATTCCAGGTGGCGAGATCGATCATGTCAATAATCCTGTATGTGGGGGAATGTTGCGGCCACAGTTGCACTCGAACCGACGCTATTGAGCTGTATCAATTGGGTCTGCTGATTAGGAAAATCCGTATGGCGGTAGATTGACGTCAAATGCTCGTCAGGGTGTTTATTGCAGGCTTTGTGCCTACGGGATTTACCGTTCGTCGGCTATTTTCGTAGTGGATGGAACTAATCCGGGTTGCGCAGGCGCAGCAGCGAACGTGCCTAGGCCAGCCTTTCGAACGATTTACTGAGCGTGGCGGGCCCCACACGATGGAGCAGAACGGTCCGGTAACGGTCTTGCGCTGGGGCGGCGGTTTCGCGTCTGACGAGCAAAACGTGGTTTTCGCCGATCAATTGGAGAAGGTGCTGGAGGTGCCTTTCGGGCAAGGCAACGATCACGCTGAAGGCATGTGTCTGTTTAAATCGGGCGGGCAGCCTGGGGAGGTTCTGATGACTCGTCTACGACTCCGCGGCGCAGAGTCGTAAACACGGCGATACGGATGTAGAGGGGGACCTGTTCATCCTGGATTAGCCACGCACATCGACGTCAACGCGGGCGTCACCCCTCATTGGCACCGACTCTTCATCGTCGTGCTGCCGGCAGAGGAATTCGCGTATCGCTTCGGCGGTTCGCCTGGTGCTGGTCACCACGAAAAAATGCCCCTCGCCCTGCAGGACGTGCAGTTCGGCACGGCGAATGGTGCGACTTAGGATGTGCGCGTTGTACAGCCGCACCAGGGTATCGCGTTCGCCGGTGAGAATCAGCGTGCGCTGTCGCAGACGGAACAGCCGCAGCAGGCTGGTCCAGCCGACCAGGGCGGTGAGCTGGTGGTAATAGGTTCGCGGGTTGGCCGTGAGCATGCCCTTCATCACACCGAAGCGCAGCAGCGCCTGCAGTGAATTGCGCGAGCCTTCTTGCTTGCGCTGCCTGGGGCTTTTACCGCTGGCAAAAAAGTCCAGGATATCGGCGGGCTTCACCAGCATCGCCGGACCCGCCGATGTCGCCGCCAGGATCAACCGGCGCACCATGCCCGGGTAACGCAGGGCGAATTCCTGCGCCAATGCACCGCCCCAACTTACGCCGAACACATCGACCTGGTCGATGCCCAATTGCTTGAGCAGCTCGGCGATCAGGTCGGCATGGCGCGGCAGACGCATGGGCCAGCGCGGCATTTGCGATTTGCCGACCCCGGGCACGTCCAGCGTAATGGTCCTGTAGTCCGCCAGTTCATCGCGCAAGGGGTCGAAAGTACGGATCAAACCACCCAGGCCGTTGAGCAAGATCAGCGGTGAGCCTTGGCCGCGGATGGAAACGTTCAACTGCAGGTCTTTGATGGTGATTTTTTGCGTTGTCATGGTTTCCCCCCTTGGGCCTGCCCGCTGTTAGGACAGCAACTGAGGTGCATGTGATCCCAGGCCCGGGTCAAGTTGACTGCAATTTCCCAGTTGGCGGCAGCAATGCAAACCAGTGATCACGACCCATGTAATTAGCTGCTCAAGTGGGCCGCAATGTCGCAATCAACGTTTCACCCTCTCGCACCATTCCCAGCAAACTATCCATCACATGCACGCTATACCCCGGCACATCCTTGGCGTGATGCTTGGCCTGCGAAGCCATCTCCGCCAACTGGCTCGCATCGAGTTGCCCACAGGCCTGTGGGTGTAGATGCACCACCCCGATCGACAGTGACAACAAGGGGAATTCCTGGCGCGTGCCCTGGCGGTTGGGGGCGGTGAAGCAGCCGGCTTCCAGGTGTTCGCTGCGGTAGAAGCGTCGGCACTGCACCTGGAAGTCCTCCAGCAGTTGGTTCAAGCGCTTGCGCCAGTCGTCCGGGCCCAGCACCAGCAGGAAGTCATCGCCACCGATGTGGCCGACGAAGTCGCGGGCGGGGTCAATGCGCTCATTCAGGCATTGTGCCAGGCACAGCAGGACTTCATCGCCACGGCCATAGCCGTAGATGTCGTTGAAGGGTTTGAAGCTGTCGATGTCCACGTAGCAGATCAGCGATTCGCGTTGCTGTTGCAGCAGCCGTGTCAGGCATTGCTGGATGGGTACGTTGCCCGGCAGCAGGGTCAGGGGGTTGGCGTAGCGCGCTTGCTGGATTTTCAGTTCGGTGATCAGCTTGAGCACGTCGATCACCCGGCCCAGGCCCAGGTAGTTGCCATCGAGGGTGATGATGAAATCTTCCTCGATGCGTTGCCGGGCGCGGCTGGTGATCAACCGGCTGACTTGCTGCAGTGACTGGCCCAGCTCGACGGCGAGGAAGTCGTCGCTCATCAGGCGGCTGATCGGTTTGCGGGCGAACAGGTCGGTGGCAAACGGCTTGAGCAGGGCATCCGAGAGCGAATGGCGATGGACGATACCGCAAGGCTGGCCTTGCTCATCCAGCACCGCCAGCGAGTTCAGGTTGGCCTGGCGACGGAAGGCTTCGAGCACGGTGGCGGTCGGGGTGTGGCGGGCCACCGCGGGCTGGTCGTTGAGCAGGGCACTCAGGTCGCTGCCGTCTTCGCCCAGCGCCACGGCGCTGCTGTCGCGCCTGGGCATCAAGGTGCGGGCATCGCGCGGTGGATGTTCCTGTGGCCGACAGAGAAGGTAGCCCTGGACCAGATCGACGCCCATTTCAGTCAGTACCGCCAGTTCTTCCGCCAATTCGATGCCTTCGGCGATCACCTGTGCCCGC
This sequence comes from Pseudomonas sp. V98_8, assembly GCF_029967975.1. NCBI lineage: Bacteria > Pseudomonadati > Pseudomonadota > Gammaproteobacteria > Pseudomonadales > Pseudomonadaceae > Pseudomonas > Pseudomonas sp. V98_8. The sequence continues at coordinate 57,384 of NZ_JASCAE010000038.1, read as the reverse complement.
GAGGCGTTGGCAATTTGCAGGATCGAGCCAACGAACTCGCGCTTGAGGGCATCCAGGTGAATGCCGTCGATGAAATGTCGGTCGATCTTCACGTAGTCGGGACGCAGTTCGGACCACAGGCGCAAGCTGGAGTAACCCGCGCCCAGGTCGTCCAGTGCAATGGAAAACCCCATGGCCCGGTAATGATGCAGGGCGGTGTGCAGCAGCTGGAAGTCGTCGGTGGGGGTCTGCTCGGTGAGTTCGATGACCACCTGGTTCGGTTCAATGCCGAAATCCTGCAGCAACTGCAAGGTGCGACCGGGCTGGTGGGCCGCTTCGAGCAAGGATTCCGGGGAGACGTTGAGGAACAGTTTGCCGGGCAGTTGCTGTTCGTTGAAACGCCGGCACGCGCTCTGTCGGCAGGCGATTTCCAGTTCGCTGAGGCGACCCGCCTGGCGGGCGACGGCGAACAGGGCGACAGGGGAGTGCAACGGACTGTTGGAGGGGCCGCGGCTCAGGGCTTCGTAGCCCAGGATGCGTCGCTCGGAAAGGCTGATGATGGGTTGGAACAGGCTGTGCAAACCGCTTTGAGCCAGGATTGAACTCAAGGCACTCAGCTGTTCGGTTGTGGTCATGGCGATCTCTGGCGAAAAAAAAGGACCGGGCGTGCTCTTGGTTGAAAGAGGCGCTACCGGTCCGTTATTTCACGACAGAATGATGACTGTTTAATGACGCTCCGGGGAGCGTCAGCATTAAATTGCCATCAGCTTAGTGCTTGGCTACCGCCGTATTGAGCTTCAAGTAATCCAGCAGGATGCGCCCGGTCTCGCTCAGGTAGGCGTCGTCTTCCGGCTTGGTCTTGTCGTCCTCGGCCGCGATAGCGTCTTCGTCTTCTTTCTTCAGCTCCTTGAGCGGCTCTTCGCCCTTGGCCTTGCGGCGGATATTCTCCATGGCAAGCTGCTTGGCTTCGATATCGGCGTGCTGGGCGCGACGCTCGGCCTCATTGAGGCTGACGGTTTTTTCCGTCATCAGTTTTTGCGCCAGGGCCAGTTTGTCACGGATGAACACGAACTCCGCGTCCTTGGCCGTGCGTACGTCATGCTCGGACTTGAGTTGGGTGATGTACGGTTTGAACGGGTCGACCGCAGGCTTGATCGCCGCACGGATGGTGTCCCACGGCATGGCTTCGGGCAGGGCGCTTTCGCCGATTTCCTTGGTGTCGATGATCGACGGGTAATCGATGTCCGGCAGTACGCCCTGATGCTGGGTGCTCTGTCCGGAAACCCGGTAGAACTTGGCCAGGGTCAACTTGAGCTCGCCATGGTTCAGCGGCTGGATGGTCTGCACGGTGCCTTTGCCGAAGGTCTGGCCGCCGATGATCAGTGCGCGGTGGTAGTCCTGCATGGCGCCGGCGAAAATTTCCGAAGCCGAGGCGGACAGGCGGTTGACCAGCAACGCCATCGGGCCTTTGTAGAAGGCGCCCGGGTTTTCATCTTCCAGGACATCGACACGGCCGTCGGCGTTACGCACGAGTACGGTCGGGCCTTTGTCGATGAACAGGCTGGTCAGCTCGGTGGCTTCCTGCAAGGAGCCACCGCCGTTGTTGCGCAGGTCGATGACCACGCCGTCAACCTTGTCCTTTTGCAACTCGGTCAGCAGCTTCTTGACGTCGCGGGTGGTGCTCTTGTAATCCGGATCGCCGGCACGGAACGCCTTGAAGTCCAGGTAGAAAGCCGGAATCTCGATGACGCCGAGCTTGTAGTCCTTGCCATCCTGCTTGAGGTTGAGTACCGACTTTTTCACCGCCTGGTCTTCGAGCTTCACCGCTTCGCGAGTGATCGGCACGATCTTGCTGGTCTGGTCGTTCGGTGCATTGCTGGCCGGAATCACTTCCAGGCGCACGATGGTGCCTTTGGGGCCGCGGATCAGCTTGACCACTTCGTCCAGGCGCCAGCCGACCACGTCGACCATCTCTTTGTTGCCCTGGGCAACGCCGATGATCTTGTCGGCCGGTGCGACCTGCTTGGTCTTGTCCGCCGGGCCTGCAGGCACCAGGCGCACGACCTTGACTTGATCGTTATCGCTCTGCAATACGGCGCCAATGCCCTCCAGGGACAGGCTCATGTTGATGTCGAAGTTTTCCGCGTTATCCGGCGACAGATAGTTGGTGTGCGGGTCATAGGACATGGCGAAGGTGTTGATGTACGCCTGGAAGATGTCTTCCGCGCGGGTCTGGTCAAGGCGCGCCAGCTGGTTCTTGTAGCGCTTGGTCAGGGTTTCCTGGATTTGCTTGGAATCCTTGCCGGCGATCTTCTGCCGCAGCACTTCGTCCTTGACGCGTTTGCGCCACAGGTCGTCAAGTTCCGCGGTGGATTTGAGCCAAGGGGCATCCTTGCGGTCGACCAGCAAGGTTTCCTTGGTGGTGAAGTCGATCTTGTCGACGCCCTTGTTCAGCTCGGCAAGGGCAAAGTCCAGGCGCGCCTTGACGCGGTCCAGGTAGCGCTTGTAGATGGTGAACCCGGCGTTGAGGTCGCCGCTCTTGAGGAAGTCGTCGAACTGGGTCTTCCACTTGTCGAATTCGGCGATGTCGCTGGCCATGAAGTAGCTGCGCGACGGGTCGAGCAATTTCAGGTAGCTGTCGTAGATGATCACCGAGCGGGCGTCATCGAGCGGCGGCTTGCTGTAGTGGTGGCGCTTGAGCAACTCCACGACATTCAGACTGGCGATGACTTCGTCACGGTCGGGCTGAAGCTTGTCCCAGCTGTTGGCTGCGAAAGTAGTGCCGGACATCGGCAGCAAGCCGATACCGATGAAAAGGGCGAGGGCAGTGCTGGGGAACAAACGCTTCATGTTGATTCGACGCGGGGACAATTGATAACGCATATTAGGCCGTCTTTGAAGTCGCCGGTTCCACAAGGGCCGGTCGCATAATGCAAAAAGCCCGGTGCTACAGCTTCGGGCTCAGTCCAGACTCACTATGGAGGCACTGTGAAAGCATTGCAAGGCGTTGACGGTCAAGTGGTGTGGGTTGAAGAGCCCAGTCCTGGGTGTGATGTAGGGCAAGTTCGTATTCGAGTGGCGGCAGCGGGTCTCAATCGTGCCGACTTGTTGCAGAAGGCCGGTCTTTATCCGCCACCGCCGGGTGCCAGCCAAGTGCTTGGTCTAGAGTGTTCGGGGGTGATCAGCGAGGTCGGGCCGGGTTCGGCCTGGCAGGTGGGCGATCGGGTTTGCGCCTTGCTGGCCGGGGGCGGGATGGCCCAGGAGGTGGTGGTCGACGGGCGGCACGTGTTGCCGGTTCCCGACGAAATGTCGTTGGCCGAAGCGGCTGCGTTGCCGGAAGTCTACGCAACCGTCTGGCTGAATTTGTTTCAACTCGCGGCACTCAAGCCGGGTGAAAAAGTGCTGTTGCACGCCGGAGCGAGTGGAATCGGTTCAGCTGCCATTCAGCTGTGCAAGGCATTCGGCAATCCGTGCTGGGTCAGTGTCGGCTCCGCTGAGCGGCTGGCCTATTGCGAAGCGCTCGGCGCCCAGGGCGGAGTAGTGCGTACTGACGAGCTGGACAGCCTGCGCGACTTGGGGCCATTCGACGTCGTCCTCGATCCGGTGGGCGGCAACTACGCAGCGCTGAACCTGAAACTGATGGCGATCGACGGTCGTTGGGTGTTGATCGGCCTGATGGGAGGCCGCGAGGCCACGCTCGACCTGGCGCAGGTGCTGGCCAAGCGTGTGCAGTTGCTGGGCTCGACCCTGCGCAGCCGCGATGATCAGTTCAAGGCGGATCTGTTCAGCGATCTGCGCCAGCACGTCTGGCCGCTGTTTGCGGATAAACGCTTGAGCCCGCAACTGGCCAAGGCTTTCCCGATCAAGGACGCCGAAGCGGCGTTTGCCGAGTTGGCGAGTAACAAGGTGGCGGGGAAGTTGGTGTTGGTGATTGACGAAAGCCTGACCTGACCTCTGTAGATCGTTCCCATGCTCTGCCTGGGAACGCCTCAAGGGACGCTCCGCGTTCGGCTCTGGGACGCAGAGCGTCCCGGGCTGCATTCCCACGCGGAGCGTGGGAATGATCAGGGCGAGGTACTACTTCCAGAGATGGATTGGCCAGTTGGATTTTTCGGCCTGCTCAAGCAACACCGGGTCCGGATTGACCACGTGCGGGTAATCGACCTTTAGCAACAACGGCAAATCATTGCGTGAGTCCGAGTAGAAACTCGCGCCTTCCAGGTTTTCCTCTTCGGCATCCAGCCACTCCAGCAACCGGGTGATCTTGCCTTCGCGGTAGGTCAGGGTGCCGACGGTCTTGCCGGTATAGACCCCGTGTGCCACTTCCAGCTCGATACCCAGGATTTCATCGATGCCCAGGCGTTCGGCGATCGGCTTGACCAAATGGACGCCCGAGGCCGAGATCACCAGGATCCGGTCGCCGGCCTTGCGGTGGGCGGCGATGGTTTTGGTGGCGTCGCTGAAGATGATCGGTTCGATGAAATCTTCCACCCAGGGGCCGACCAAGTGTTCGACTTCTGCGGGAGTTCGGCCGACCAAGGGTTCCAGGCTGAAGGCCATGTAGTCCTCCATGGCCAGGTGCCCCCTGCCGTAGGCGTCCATCAATTCCTTGTCACGACGCAGGAAGGATTCTCCGTCGACCCAGCCGAGGCGGACCATTTGTTCGCTCCACAAAGAGGCGCAGTCGCCGTGGATCAGGGTTTCGTCCAGATCAAAAATTGCCAGGGCCATCAGTGCAGTTCTCTCTTCAACTTCAGCAAGGGCATCAGGCTACCTCACGCAGGGCCGTCGGATCGATGGAAAGCGCCAGGCGCTGACCATCGGGATGCAGGTCGGACGCCGAGCGGTTGAGCACATCCACCACCAGTTCCACGCCGCGGGCTTCGATCCGGTAGCGAATCACGTTGCCCAGCAGGCTGTGGCTGCGTACCTGGGCGTCGAGATCGCCGTCGAGGCTCAGTTCGATGGCCTCCGGGCGAATGGCGATGCGGTGCTTGATCGGCCGTTGCAACAGCTTCGACGCGCTGTCGGCGTCCAGCAAATTGTAGTTGCCGATGAAACCGGCGGCGAAAACGTCCACCGGTGCGGTGTAAAGGGTTTCAGCGTCACCGCTTTGTACGATCTTTCCCTGGTTCATCAGGAAAATGCGGTCGGACATCGTCAGCGCTTCTTCCTGATCGTGAGTGACGAAGATGGTGGTCAGGCCCAGTTCGCGCTGGATCTGACGGATTTGTTCGCGCAGGTGCTTACGAATCCGCGCATCCAGGGCTGACAGCGGTTCGTCCAGCAGCAACAGCCGGGGCCGGGTCACCAGCGAACGGGCGAGGGCGACGCGCTGGCACTGACCGCCGGACAACTGATGCGGATAACGGGCGGCAAACTCTTGCAGCTCCACCAGTTTCAATACTTCTGCGACACGCTTCTGGCTGTCGTCAGAATTGACTTTCTGCATGCGCAAACCGAAGGCGACATTCTGCTCAACGGTCATGTTGGGGAACAATGCATAACTCTGGAACACCATGCCGATCCCGCGTTTTTGCGGGCTTAATGGCACGATATCGACGCCATCGAGCAAGATCTTGCCGCCATCGACCGATGTCAGCCCGGCGATGCAGCGCAGCAACGTGGACTTTCCGCAACCGGACGGGCCCAGCAGGGTAACGAACTCACCCTTCTGGATTTCGCAGTTGATATCGCTGAATACCGTGGTGCCCGAATAGTTTTTCTGCAGATGTTGGACGCTGACATAGCTCATTCGCTTTTGTCCCTGTTCAAGATATTGGCAATCCAGGTCAAGACCAGCACAAAGAGGAAGTAGGAAATCACCAGTGCACTGGTGAAGTGACCGCTACTGTTGCGCATGTTGTTGAGATAAACCTGCAGGGTTTCGTAGCGAGTGCCGACGAGGATGTTGGCGAACACGAACTCACCGAACAGGAACGAGAACGACAGCAGCAGCGCCACCATCAAGCCTTTTCGCAAGTTCGGCAGCACGACCAGGAATGCAGCCTGGAAGGTGCTCGCGCCGAGCAGCTGGGCGGCGTCCATCAGGTCGCGCAGGTTGATTGCTTGCAGGTTGTTGGTGATGGCGCGGTACATAAACGGCAGCGCTACGGTGAAATAACAGCCGATCAGGATCCATGGCGTGCCGACCATCGCAAACGGCCCGGAGCCATAGAGCTGCAAAAGCCCCACCGATGACACCACGGGCGGTACTGCAAAGGGCAGCAGGATCAGGATGTTCATCAGCGCATCGAGTTTGGGGAAGTGGTAATGCACCACGAACAGCAGCGGCAGGATCAGCACGACCGCCAGGATCAGCGCACCGACACAAACCAGCAGTGACTGGCCGAAAGCGCTCAGGAAGCGCGGATCGCTCCACAGCTGCGCATACCATTTGATACTGAAACCGCTGGGTAGAATGGTGGCCGACCAACTGCTGGAAATCGAATAGACAAAGGTGCCGATCAGCGGCAGCAACATGATTGCAAACAGCAGGTAGACCACCACCCGATGGTAGATGCCGGCAGGCCCCAATTCAGCGCGAGACATGGTAGCTCCTCTTCAACAGCAGTTGATGGACGATGGTCACCAGGGTCATCAATGCCACCAGCACCACGGCCAAAGCACTGGCCAGGTTCGGGTCCAGGGAAATATCGCCCGAGACCATCGCGGCGATCCGGATCGTCAGCACGTTGAAGTTGCCGGTAGTCAGGGCGTACACCGTGGCGTAGGCGCCGAGGGCGTTGGCCAGCAGGATCACGAAGGTGCCGAGCAGGGCCGGGGTCAGCACCGGCAAACCGATGTGGCGCCAGAACTGCCAGCCGTTGGCACCGAGCAGTGCGGCGGATTCGCGCCAGTCTTCGCGCAGTGCATCGAAGGCCGGGTACAGCAGCAGTACGCCCAGGGGAATCTGGAAGTAGGTGTAGAGAATGATCAGCCCGGTTTTCGAGTACAGGTTGAAGTCCTGAATGAGCCCGGCCTGCTTGAGCATGATGGTGAAGCTGCCGTTGAAGCCCAGCAAAATGATGAAGGCGAACGCTAACGGTACCCCGGAGAAGTTACTGGTCATGTTGGCAAAGGCATTGACGAAATTACGCAGCCTGGAGTCGACACGGCGCAAGGAATAGGCGCCAAGTACGGCGATGATGATGCCGAACACGCTGGACCAGAAACTGATTTCGAGGCTGTACCGGATCGCCTGCAGGTAGAATTTCGAATTGAAGATTTTAGTGAAATTGGCCAGGCCCCAGCCGAATTCTTCCGATTGCAGGCTGTTGATCATCACCCAGAACAGCGGCGCGAGTTGGAACACGAAGAAAAACAGCGCGAAAGGTATCAGGCAAAGGGCTGCCAGCCATTTGCCGCGGGTCATGGCGTTCACTTGAGTAGCTCCCGGCAGATCGGCTTGTCGTGGGGGACACCCAGTAATTCGCACACGGTGCCGCACAGTTCTGTTTGTTTGGGTGTGGCGCCGGCATTGAAACTGAAGGCGTCGCCGAGGACGAACAGCGGCACTTCACGCTCCTCGGGCAGCAAGCCGTTATGGGAGCGGTCACTGTTCATGCCATGGTCAGCAGTCACCAGCACCTGATACCCGGCGTCGAGCCAGGCTTGCAGGTAGTCGGCGATGATGATGTCCGCCGAGCGGGCGCTGTTGCGGTACTGCGAGGTGTCGAGGCCATGCTTGTGCCCGGCGTCGTCGATGTTCATCGGGTGCACCAGCAGGAAATTCGGTGCGTGGCGCAGGCGCAGGTTTTCGGCATCGGCGAACAGGTGTGAGTCGGGGTAGTGGTCGTTCCAGTAGAAGTGCCCGTGCTGGATTGGCAGGTTTGGGTCGTCGGTATGGCGATCCCGGGCCGCCACGAACGGCGATCGGTTATACAACTCACTGACCCAGTGATAGGCCGCGGCGGCGGTTTTCAGGCCGGCAGCGGTGGCGTAGTGATAAATGCTGCGCTGGTTGGACAGGCGCGAGACGTTGTTGTGAACGATGCCGCTGTCGATCGGTGTGACACCGGTGAGGATGCATTCGTAGAGCGGTCGGGACAAGGCCGGCAGCTCGCATTCCAGCTTGTAGAGTGCGGCGCGTCCTGCGCCGACGTAGGCCTGCAGGTGCCCCATGGCGTGACGGGCGACCTCGTAGTTGAGGCCGTCGAGCACGACAAGGATGACGTTGTGTTTCATGGGGGCAAAACTCCGTGGATGTTCTCCAAACCCGTAGGAGCCGGCTTGCTGGCGATTGGATCAACGCGATGCTCAAAGAGACCGCGTTGACTGGATCGCCAGCAAGCCGGCTCTTACGGATGAAGCATTACTTCATTTCAACAATGACTTCTTCGTTCCACTTCTGCGGCAAGGACTTGGAGGTCTTCTCCCACGCATCCGCATCCTTGATCGGCGTGACTTTCTTGTACTGCTCGTTCGGCAGCAGCTTGGCCTGGACCTCGGCTGGCAGGGTCAGGTGCTCGGCCCGGATCGGACGGGCGTTACCCTTGGCCAGGTTGATCTGGCCAGCGTCGCTGAAGATGTACTCGCGGGTCAGCTTGGCGGCGTTCGGGTTCTTGGCGTATTTGTTGATGATGGTGGTGTAGCCGGAAATCACCGAGCCATCGGACGGGATCAGCACCACGTAGTCATCCGGATTGGCCATCTTGGCCTTGTAACTCAGGCCGTTGAAGTCCCAGACCACACCCACTTCGATCTCGCCTTTTTCCATGGCGCCGATGACCGGGTTGGACATCGACAGGCGACCCTGTTTAGCGAGGTCGGCAAATAGCGCCAGTGCCGGCTGCAGGTTTTTCTCGTCGCCACCGTTGGCATAGGCAGCAGCCAGAACGCCGTTGGCAGCCTGGGCGGCGGTGCTCACGTCACCGATCGATACCTTGTATTTGCCGGTTTTGAGGTCAGCCCACTTGGTCGGTACTTCGGAGCCGTGTAGCAGCTTCTTGTTGACGATAAAGGCGATGGTGCCGGTGTAGGCCAGTGCCCAGTGACCGTCCTTGTCTTTAGCCCAGGTCGGTACCTGGTCCCAGGTGGACGGCTTGTAGGGCTGGGTAACGTTCTGTTTCACCGCAATCGGGCCGAAGGCTGCGCCCACATCGCCTATATCGGCACTGGCGTTGTCTTTCTCGGCGGCAAACTTGGCGATTTCCTGGGCCGAGCTCATGTCGGTGTCGATGTGCTTGAGGCCGTAGTTCTTCGCCAGGTCTTCCCAGGTGCCTCTCCAGTTGGCCCAGTCATCGGGCATGCCGACACTGTTGACGGCGCCTTCCGCTTTCGCAGCGGCTTCCAGGGTTTTCAAATCATCAGCCGCCATGGCGGCGGTGCACATGGCAATGGTCGAGCCTAACAGTGATGCCAGGAAAAGCTGTTTCATTCCGAAGCTCCTATGGGCGTTTTCAACGCTGCGATTGCGATTGTGTTGGTCTAGGTCAGCAATACCTGAGCCAATCTAGGGTGACTCGATGACACTTTGATGTCGTTCGTCGCCCCAATGAACGTTTACTTGCCCGGTATTGGCGGGTGCCAAGTAAGCGTAGACCATGGGCGAAGGCCCGGTGTGCAAGGACTTGGCCGATGTCTTGCACGTGCGTAGGATGACCGTCCGGCGGCTATGTCATCTCTCGGTCATCTGCATTGCCTACGCTTGCAGGATCGTTAAACAGCCGGTTTTTTCGCCGGTTCTGCCCTGTAAGTGTGCTGGTCTAGTCCAGATAGGTAACGTTGATGCGCGATGAGGCAACAAAAGCGGTGACAGCCATTGGCCAGGTGCTTCAGGAGCAGATCGATCACGGGCTGCTGGCGCCGGGGAGCAAGTTGCCAGCCGAACGCAAGCTCAGTGAGTTGTTTGGGACCACGCGCATAACCGTGCGCGAGGCCTTGCTGCAGCTCGAAGCCCAGGGTCAGATCTATCGCGAGGAGCGTCGTGGCTGGTTCGTGTCGCCCCCACGCCTGGCCTATAACCTGATGCAGCGCAGCCACTTTCACGCCATGGTCAGCGCCCAGGGGCGGGTGCCGTCCACCGAAGTCATTTCGGCGCGCTTGCAGCCGGCATCGGCGGCGGTCTGTGCCTGGTTACAGTTGCCAGCATTGTCGAGCGTGATTCAGGTCTGTCGTTCGCGGCGCATCGATGGGCGACTGGTGCTGTACGTGGAGCACTATCTCAATCCGCAGTATTTCCCGGGCATTCTGGAGTTCGACCTGAATCAGTCGATCACCGAACTGTATGCGCGGCACTACGACCTGCACTACGGACGGGTGCGCTTCGAGATTGTGCCGACGGCGTTGTCGGCAGACGCGGCGGCCGCTTTGCGGGTGTCGGTGGGCAGTCCTGGGCTGCGCATCGCCCGGGTCAATTACGATCAGCATGGGCGGCTGATCGATTGTGACCTAGAGTTTTGGCGCCACGATGCGATCCATGTGGGGGTCGATGTGGCTTGAACCTGGCCGCCGCAGGTTCTGGCCCTTATCCGAAGCGGTAGATGTCCATGCCCAGCGCGCCCAGGGTGAATCCCTGGTGGGCAATACTGAATGGGCCCCCGGCGCTGCGGGCAAAGTACAACGGCAACAGATGTTCATCGCTGGGATGGTTACGCACCGCGTTCGGTGCTTGCCGGCGATAGTCTTGCAAGGCGGCTTCATCGTTGGCCGCCAACTTGTCGATCATCCAGTCGCGAAATACCTGGGCCCAGGGTTGCACGCTCTCGGGGCCGGCATGCCAGTCCAGCTCTCGCAGGTTGTGGGTAATGCTGCCGGAACCAATCAACAGCACGCCCCGTTCACGCAAGCCGCTCAGGGCTTTGCCAACGCGGGCCTGTAGCGCGGGACCGCCTCGGGTAGGCAGTGAAACCTGCACAATCGGGATATCGGCCTGCGGATACATCAACGACAGCGGCACCCAGACACCATGGTCGAACGGTCGAGTGCTGTCGATGCGGGCGGGAAGGGCGTTGGCCTGCAACAGACTGACCACCTGTGCGGCCAGCTCGGGGTTGCCGGGGGCCGGGTATTGCACTTCGAACAGGGCTCGCGGAAAACCGCCGAAGTCATGCCAGGTGTCCGGCTGCGGGTTGCCGCCGACCAGCAGTTCATCGCTTTCCCAATGCGCAGAGACAATCACGATAGCGTCTGGCCTGGGCATCTCTGTCGCCAGGCGAGCAAGGGCCGGCCCACTGGCCCCAGGTTCCAGGGCCAGCATTGGCGAACCATGGGATATGTAGAGGCTGGGGAACATGGATGAGCTCCTGAGAGTTAAGATAGAGCCATCTTCTGTCAGATCATTGATCTAAATCTAATATAAGTTTTAGGGTGTTTTGATCGAATTTTGGGGTTATTTATGCAGCCGGAGTTTTGGCACAAAAAATGGAAATCGAATCAGATCGGTTTTCACTTGCCGCAAGTGAACCCATATCTCCAGCGATTCTGGCCGGCGCTGGGCCTGGAAGAGGGCGCTCGCGTACTGGTACCGTTATGCGGCAAGAGCCTGGACCTGCTGTGGCTGGCGCAGCGAGGCCATGAGGTGCTGGGGATCGAACTGTCGGAAAAGGCTGTCGAGGATTTCTTCAGCGAGCACCATTTCGATCCAGCAGTCGATGAACAAGGGCCTTTCAAGGTATACCGCGCAGGTTCCATCGAGCTGTGGTGTGGCGATTTCTTCGATCTGACGCCAGGCGATGTCGCCGACTGCTCGGCCGTCTATGATCGAGCCGCATTGATTGCGTTGCCCGCGCCAATGCGTCAGCGCTATGCGGCTCATTTGACGCGGATCCTGCCCAAGGGCTCCAACGGGTTGTTGATTACCCTGGACTACGACCAGGCGCAGATGGAGGGGCCGCCTTTTGCCGTGCTCGATGAAGAAGTGCAGCGGTTGTTCGGTGCTTCGTGGACGCTTAAGACCCTCGAAGACCAGGATGTGCTGAGCGAGAGCGGCAAGTTTCTGGAGGCAGGCGTTACGCGGCTCGAGGAGCGGGTGTATCGGGTTTCCAGTCGATAGGTTGTAGCCGCCAGTGCCGGCCCCTTCGCGGGCTTGCCCGCGAAGGGGCCCTGATGAGCGCCGTATAAATCAGCAGGCAAAAAAAGGCCCGCATCATTGCGGGCCTTTTTGTTTATATCGCCAGCGTTCAGCCGCGACGACGCGCCAGTGCGTCGATACGCTCTTCCAGCGGCGGGTGGCTCATGAACATGCGGGCGAACCCCTGTTTGATGCCACCGTTGATGCCGAAGGCATTCAGGGTGTCAGGCATATGCACCGGCAGGCCCTGTTCAGCGCGCAGGCGTTGCAGTGCGCCAATCATCGCGCTGGTACCAGCCAGGCGTGCACCGGCTTCGTCGGCGCGGAATTCGCGTTTGCGCGAGAACCACATGACGATGGCACTGGCCAGGATACCCAGGACCAGTTCGGCGAAGATGGTGGCTATGTAGTAGGCAATGCCCTGGCCTTCTTCGTTCTTGAAGATCACCTTGTCGACAAAGTTGCCGATGATCCGTGCGAAGAACATCACGAAGGTGTTCACTACGCCCTGGATCAAGGCCAGGGTCACCATGTCGCCATTGGCCACGTGGCCAATTTCGTGGGCCAGGACGGCTTTCACTTCATCCGGCGAGAAACGCTCCAGCAGGCCCTGGCTGACCGCGACCAGTGCGTCGTTCTTGTTCCAGCCGGTGGCGAACGCGTTCGCCTCATAGGCCGGGAAAATCCCGACTTCGGGCATCTTGATCCCGGCTTCGCGGGACAATTGCTCGACCGTTTGCAGCAGCCATTGCTCGTGACGCGTGCGTGGCTGGCTGATGATTTGGGTGCTGGTGCTCATCTTCGCCATCCACTTGGAGATGAACAGCGAGAACAGGGAACCGGCGAAACCGAAGACCGCACAGAAAATCAGCAGCTGATTGAGGTTGAGATCAACCCCATTGGCCGCCATGAACCCGTTGAAGCCGAAAAGGCTCAGGGTGATGCTGGCAATCAGCACGACCGCCAGGTTAGTGGCCAAGAACAGCAGGATGCGCATCATGGTTGTAGAAATCTCCTCATGCTAAAGATGTAGCGTACTGCGGGGTATATAAGGTGCCGCAACGGGGTATTCAACCGAGTGACTATTTCAAACTGTGTCCTACAGCAACAGCGTAGCTGTTTGCAGGGCATTTCCGACAAGGGCTGGCAAAGTGATTTGCCAGCCAACCGGCAACAGAGTGCCCGTCGTTACTCGATGTGACCAGGCAATGGGGCAGTGCACGGGCATCGCGAGTGAGGTCACGGGTAGGGCGCGAGCATATGTTGCAGAATGAATCACGGTGCGATGTTTCTGGCATCGCACGGTGACTGGCTGCTTACTGGCGATAGGATTTGAGGAAATTGCCAATGCGTCCGATGGCCATGTCCAGGTCATCGACGCGCGGCAGGGTCACGACGCGGAAGTGGTCGGGCCATGGCCAGTTGAACGCCGTGCCTTGCACCACCAGCAGCTTCTCCGAGAGCAGCAGGTCTAGGACGAATTTTTCGTCGTTGTGGATCGGGCATACCTTCGGGTCGATCCGCGGGAACGCATACAGTGCACCCATCGGTTTGACGCAGCTCACGCCTGGAATGTCGTTGAGCAGTTCCCAGGTGCGGTTACGCTGCTCCAGCAGTCGCCCTGGCGGCAGCACCAGGTCGTTGATGCTTTGATAGCCACCCAGTGCAGTCTGGATCGCGTGCTGGCTCGGCACGTTGGCGCACAGGCGCATGTTAGCCAGCATGTCGATGCCTTCGATGTAGCTCTGGGCGTGGTGTTTCGGCCCGGAAATAGCGATCCAGCCGGAACGGAAACCCGCCACTCGATAAGATTTGGACAGGCCGTTGAAGGTCAGGCACAGCAGGTCCGGCGCCAGGGACGCGGTGCAGATGTGCACGGCGTCGTCGTACAGGATCTTGTCGTAGATTTCGTCGGAAAACACCACCAGGTTGTGCTGGCGGGCCAGCTCCAGCATGCCCAGCAGGACTTCTTTGGAATACACCGCACCGGTCGGGTTGTTCGGGTTGATGATCACCAGTGCCTTGGTGTTCGGGGTGATCTTGGCCTTGATGTCCGCCAGGTCCGGCCACCAGTTGGCTTGCTCGTCGCACAGGTAATGCACCGGGTTACCGCCCGAGAGGCTTACCGCGGCGGTCCACAACGGGTAGTCGGGCGCTGGCACCAGCACTTCGTCGCCGTTGTTGAGCAGGGCCTGCATCGACATCACGATCAGCTCGGAAACGCCGTTGCCCAGGTAGATGTCTTCAATGCCGACGCCTTCCACCTGCTTTTGCTGGTAGTACTGCATCACGGCCTTGCGCGCGCTGAACAAGCCCTTGGAGTCGCTGTAACCCTGGGCAGTGGGAAGATTGCGGATCACGTCCTGGAGGATTTCGTCCGGCGCTTCGAAACCAAAGGGCGCCGGGTTGCCGATGTTCAGCTTGAGGATGCGATGGCCTTCCTCTTCCAGGCGTTTGGCGTGCTTGAGCACTGGGCCGCGAATGTCGTAGCAGACGTTGGCGAGCTTGTTCGATTTGCTGACCTGCATGGCGATGTGTTCCCGAAAATGAACGATCCAGGCGGCGTGTGGACAACCGTGCTGGGAATCCTGCGTAATCACACAGGCCTGACGCCTTGAGAGGCAGCACCCATAAATCCGTTTGAATGCGCGTGGTCTGGCTGCCAGACTGGCGTTTGACGAGGCGCAATCATACGTGCCGCCCGATCCGTGGAAAAGGTACAGATCGGGCTTTTTCAGTTGCTGAGGTGTGATGATGGAAAAGTTGGAAAAAACCCTGGAAGAATGGAAAGCCATGCTCGATCCCGAGCAGTACAACGTTTGCCGCCTCAAGGGCACCGAACGCCCGTTTTCCGGCAAGTACAACGGCACCAAGACCGACGGTATCTACCACTGCATCTGCTGTAGCGAGCCGTTGTTCGATTCCAGCACCAAGTTCGATTCCGGCTGTGGCTGGCCAAGCTTTTATGCGCCGATCGGCGATAGCGCCATGACCGAGATTCGTGATGTCAGCCACGGCATGATCCGCACCGAAGTGGTCTGCGCCAAATGTGACGCGCACCTGGGCCACGTATTCCCGGATGGCCCGCCGCCAACCGGCCTGCGTTACTGCATCAACTCTGTGTGCCTGGACCTGGTACCCCGCTCGTAACGCGAACCCTATAGGAGCTGCCGCAGGCTGCGATCTTTTGATCTTTGTTTTCTCTCTCAATCGCGAAAGATCAAGATCAAAAGATCGCAGCCTGCGGCAGCTCCTACAGGGATTGAGTGTTGATTGAGGGGCAGGTGGGATTTATTAGATTGCACACAATTCAATTGCTCGCTATGTTTGTCGCATCATCCCCTTTTCGAGTGCCTCGATCATGAGCGACAACCTCCTAAACATTCCCTGCACCACCATCAAGGGCGAACAAAAAACCTTGGCGGATTTCGCCGGCAAGGCCGTATTAGTGGTCAACACCGCCAGCAAATGCGGCTTCACCCCGCAATACAAAGGTCTTGAGGACCTGTGGCAGACCTACAAGGATCAAGGCCTGGTGGTGCTTGGCTTCCCCTGCAATCAATTCGGCAAGCAGGAACCGGGCAGCGAAGGGGCGATCAGCGAGTTCTGCGAGCTGAACTACGGTGTCAGTTTCCCGCTGTTCAAAAAGATTGAAGTCAATGGCGACGGCGCCCATCCCTTGTTTGTGCAGTTGAAAAAGCGTGCGCCGGGTGTGCTCGGTTCCCAAGGCATCAAGTGGAATT
This sequence comes from Pseudomonas sp. V98_8, assembly GCF_029967975.1. NCBI lineage: Bacteria > Pseudomonadati > Pseudomonadota > Gammaproteobacteria > Pseudomonadales > Pseudomonadaceae > Pseudomonas > Pseudomonas sp. V98_8. The sequence goes on along the minus strand of NZ_JASCAE010000038.1, from coordinate 41,649 downwards.
TCACCAAATTCCTGATCGGCAAGGACGGCCAGCTGGTCAAGCGCTTCGCGCCAGCGACCAAGCCGCAGGACTTGAGCGGTGAGATCGAAGCACTGCTCAAATGAACAGCTTGTCCGTCGACTCGCTGAGCCTCGACAGCCAGCTCTGCTTCAAACTGTATGCGGCGTCCCGCGCGGTCATTCGCGCCTACAAGCCGATGCTCGATCAGTTGGGCCTGACTTATCCACAGTACCTGGCGATGCTGGTGTTGTGGGAATGGCAGGCGGTTGCCCCGGAGCAGCCGACGGTCAAGGCGCTGGGTGAGCGCCTGGCGTTGGACTCCGGCACGCTGACGCCGCTGCTCAAGCGTCTTGAGCAACTGCAACTGGTTCAGCGTCAGCGCTCGGCGCGCGATGAGCGCGAGGTACACCTGAGCTTGTCGCCCAAGGGCACCGCACTGCGTGATCAGGTCGGGCCGCTCAAGGCCCGCCTGTTATGCGACAGCGGTGTGGATCTGGATCGGCTGAATGACCTGCGCGACGGCCTTGACCACTTGCTGGGGCAAATCAAGGCGTTGTCGTAGCCGGTATCCAAACGTCCAGCAGGGCGGCAAGCTCTTCCCGGCGGAAAGGCTTGGCCAGGTAGTCGCTCATGCCCGCTGCACGGCAGCGTTCGCGTTCTTCGGACATGGCGTTGGCGGTCAGGGCGACGATGGGCAGTTGCGGCCACCGACCACTGCGGCGGATTTGCCGACTGGCTTCATAGCCGTCCATGACCGGCATATTGCAATCCATCAGCACCAGATCGAAGTCGCGGCCTTCCAATTGATCCAGTGCCTCGGCACCGTGCGCGGCGACAATCACGTCGCAACCGAGTTTACCCAGCATGCCCTTGGCCACCAGTTGATTGACCGGGTTGTCCTCCACCAGCAGCACTCGCGCACGTCGCTGCGGGACGTGGCTATCGACCCGGGTATCGATGGGGGTATCGGTTTGCGCCAGCAAGATTCGTCGCAAAGTCTGATACAGCGCATTGCGTGCCAGTGGGCGTGCCTGCTGCTGCAGGGGGGCGAGGGCGCTGACTTGTTCGCTGGGCATGAAGCTGCCGTAAGCGGTCACCAGCAGGATGGGCGCGCCGACGGTAGGGCGCAGGTTGAACAGGCACTCGGGGCAGTCGGTGATCAGTACATCGGGGTTCAAGCCGAGCAATGGATCATCAATCGACCGTTGCTGATAATCGAGCCCCCACCCGGGCAATACACGGCTCAGCAGCTCCGCCAGGCCGCTGCTGGCGGCGGTAATCGCGATAACCTTGCCCTGCAGGGAAGCCGGGGCCAGTGCCCGGGTGTGACTGGGCAGGGGCAGTTGCGCGCAGAACTGGCTGCCGAAACCGGGTTCAGAACTGATGGTGAGCCGGCCTTGCATGGCTTCACACAGGTTGTGGGTCAGGGCCAAACCCAACCCGGTGCCGCCAAATTGTCGGGTAATCCCGGCCCCAGCCTGGGTGAAGGGCTTGAAGATCTTCACCTGAGCATCCCGGGGGATGCCAATGCCGGTGTCGCAGACTTCGATGCTGACGCCATCCTGGTAGGTCGACAGACGCACATCGACCCGGCCAAAGCGGGTGAACTTGAGCGCATTGGACAGCAGATTACTGACGATCTGCCGGACCCGTGTCGGATCGCCGAGCACCAGCGCAGGAAAGTCCGGATCGATCAGGCAGGTCAGTTCGACACTCGGTGCGGCGTTCTGCGACAGCAGGTTGGCCGTGTCTTCGACCAGCGAACCAAGGTCGAACGGGATGTGCTCGAGTTCGAGCTGGCCGGCATCGAATTTCGACAGGTCGAGAATATCGTTGAGCAACTCCACCAGCACTTTGCCCGAGTCATGGGCGATGGCCAGCTGTTGCTGTTGCTCGGCAGACAGCGGGCCGTCCAGCGACAGCGCGATCATGCCCAGCAAGCCATTGAGGGGCGTGCGAATTTCGTGGCTCATGTTGGCCAGGAACACTGAACGCGCTTCGGCCATGTCCAGGGCGGTACTGCGCGCGACTTCCAGTTCCTGGTTGGACTGACTGAGCCGGGCGTTGATGCTCTTGAGTTCGGTGGTGCGCGCCGAAACGATGTTTTCCAGCTGGCCAAGATAGTCGGTCAGACGGTTTTCGGCGTTGCGTCGCTGCTGGATTTCGGTGGCGATGTTTTCGAATTGCTGGTTGGCGACTTTCACCAGTACGCCGATTTCATCGTTGGCATGCCCCGCCGGACATTCCAGGGAGGTCGGCTCCGCGCTGCGCGGATCGCGGCCACTGAGTTCGCGGATGACCCGCACCAACGGCTTGGTCAGCATCACGTAGAACAGCGCCAGCAGGATACCGCTCAGGAGCAGGCTGCGGGCGAAACCATTGATCAGGGTGACCTCGGCCCGCCGCAGGAACCGGTAGCCGAACGAGTAAGTGTCGACGTCCAGTTGCAGGGTACCCAGGGATTCGCTGGGCAAATGATCCAGGTACAGGCGGTCTTCGAACTGCCGGTTGGCCCCGAACAGAAGGTCACTCAAGACCCGATAGTCGCTTTGCAGGCCTGGACGCTTGACCTTGGCCAGGATACTGCCGTTGTTGTCTGTCAGTTTCGCACCGATGATCGCGGGCGAGCGCAACAGGCCCAAGGTCAGTTCCTGGGCGAGTTCGGCGTCGATGTTGTAGGCGATGCGCGAGGCGGGGTTGTGACTGATTTCGAGCAAAGACAGGATTTCGCGGTTGATGGAGGCGTCTTCACTGGCATAATCGATGCCTATTTGCAGCACGCTGAGCAGCATACCCAGAACAAAACCGACCAGCACGGTGAGCCGCGCTTGTTTGTAAGACAGCCGGTTGGTGAACTTGATGTCCATGGGGTGTTGAATCACTTCCGTTTTCCTTCGCTGCTCAAGCATAGTCGATCATGCAGGGTGATCCCGCGAGCCCCGCTACAGGGCGGTTGACCGTTCATCGAACGCTGTATTTCGTTGCTGTATCGCCATCATTACTGTGAACGTGCCCGAGGAGAAGACGTGGATTCCCGATTAAATGCTTTTCTTGAGCGTGCCGATGCCGTTCTGGCCCGTATCGAACCGTTGTTGCCCACCCCTCGGCAAGCCATCGACTGGACCCATTGCCTGGCTGCGCGCTGGCAGCGTGAGGGGCGCAGCGGTTTTCTGCTACCGCTGCAGGTCAGCCTGGACATGCGTCTGAGCGACCTCATCGGTGTCGACCGCCAGGTGGAGCAACTGGGACGAAATACCCGCCAGTTCCTCGATGGCCTGCCGGCCAACCACGCCCTGCTCTGGGGTTCGCGTGGCACTGGCAAATCGTCGCTGGTGCGCGCCTTGCTGGCTGAGCACGCCGAGGCCGGTCTGCGCCTGATCGAAATCGAGCGTGATCACCTGGCGGACTTACCGCGGGTGGTCGAGCAGATCGCCAAGCTACCGCAGCGTTTCGTATTGTTCTGCGATGACCTGTCGTTCGAGTCAGGCGAGGGCGACTATCGCGTGCTCAAAAGCGTTCTCGACGGTTCGCTCGAACAGGCACCGGACAACGTGTTGCTGTACGCCACCTCCAACCGTCGACACCTGGTGCCGGAAAAGGAAAGCGATAACGAAAACTGGAAACGGGTCGATGGTGAATTGCACCCCAGCGAGGCAGTGGAAGACAAGATCGCCCTGTCGGATCGCTTCGGCTTGTGGCTATCGTTCTATCCGTTCACCCAGGAGCACTTCCTGGATGTGGTCGAACACTGGATCGGTCAATTGGCCGACAAGGCAGGCCTGCCGTGGCAACGCACCGAAGAGCTGGACGTCCTTGCGGTGCGCTGGGCCACGGGGCGGGGCAATCGCAACGGACGTTGCGCGTATCAATTTGCCCGCTATTGGGTGGGGTTGAAACTGTTGGAGCACAAGGCATGATCGATTTACAAAAGAGCGGCCAGGGCCTCGAGGGCTACGGCATGCTGCACGCGCAGCTGGAGTCCTTGCTGGCGGATGAGCGTGATTTCATTGCCAACGCCGCTCAGTTTTCGGCGTTCCTGTTCAATCAACTCGAGGGCTTGAACTGGGCCGGGTTCTACCTCAATCGTGATGGGGAGCTGGTGCTGGGGCCGTTCCAAGGGCAAATCGCTTGCGTGCGGATTCCGTTCGGCCGGGGCGTGTGCGGGACGGCGGCGGCGACCTTGCAGACCCAGCGAGTCGAAGACGTGCACGCGTTTGCCGGGCATATCGCCTGCGACAGTGCGTCGAACAGCGAACTGGTCGTGCCCTTGGTCAAGGATGGTCGCCTGATCGGCGTGCTCGATCTCGACAGCCCGCAACTGGCGCGTTTCACTGCGCAGGATCAAGCCGGCATCGAGCAATTGGCCGCTATTTTCCTGCGCCTGACCGACTGCTGATCACGCTCTCAAGCCTGCCTTGACCAGCAGGCTTGGCGCATCCACTGCATCGACCTGCTCTGGGGCGAGGAAGCGTCGGGCGTACTGCAGGTAAATCTGCGCGTTGATGAACAGTTCGAACAACTGTGGGTCGATGTGGGCATCCCGGCACATGTTGGCCATGATGCCCAGCGCTTCACTCAGGGTCTTGGCTTTCTTGTAGGGACGGTCGGCGGCGGTCAGCGCCTCGAAGATATCGGCAATCGCCATCATCCGCGCCGGCAGGCTCATCTGCTCACGCTTCAAGCGTTTCGGATAACCCGTACCGTCCATTTTTTCGTGATGGCCGCCGGCGATCTCCGCGACGTTGCCCAGGTGCTCGGGGAAGGGCAGGTGGCTGAGCATCAGAATCGTTTGCACCATGTGGTGGTTGATGATGTAGCGCTCTTCGCGTGTCAGGGTGCCTCGGGTAATGCTCAAGTTGTAGAGCTCGCCGCGGTTGTACTTGTAATGCGGGACATCGAGCTTGAAACCCCAGGGATTGTCCTGGGCAATCACTTCGGCTTCGGTGCGTTCGAACAGATGCTCGGGCCGGTCCGCCAGCAACGTCTCGCAGACGGGCAGTGTGGGTGCGGGCGTGCGTGCCTGGCGCTGGTTCTCCTCCCAGGAAACACCCAGGCGGTCATCCAGGGTCCGCGTCCAGGTGCGTTGACCGATACGGCGCAGGCGTTGCAGATCGGCTTCGGCCATGGTCTCGCCGCCGAGGTTGCAGCGGGCGATGAAGGCGAAATCATCATCGAGCTCCGCCAAAGTGGCATCGCGCTGTTGCGCCAGGGGCTGCTCATCGCCACCTTGGGCAATGGCTTGCCAATAGTGGATCCAGGCATCGCGCTTGAGCACTTCGAAGCGGGTGCGTATTTCGTGGATTCGATCGTTCAGGGTTTCGAGCTTGGTGGCTTTGTCGACGACGTACTCCGGGGTTGTCACCTTGCCGCAGTCATGCAGCCAGGCGGCGATGTGCAGCGCCTCCCACTCATCGTCCGTTGGCTGGTAGCCGCTGAAAGCCGGGTCCTGGCTGGCTGCCGCAGCCTGGGCGAGCATCAGCGTCAGCGCCGGCACTCGTTGGCAATGGCCACCGGTATAGGGGCTCTTGGCATCTATCGCGCCGGCCAGCAGCTTGATGAAGGCGTCCAACAGCTTTTTTTGCCGGTCCTGCAAGCGATGGCTTTCAATACTCACAGCGGCGGCACCGGATACCGCCTGCAGGAATGCGATGCGGTCGGGACGCAGTTTGTCCAGGTCGCTCTCGTTGCCGCTGTCGGCCAGTAGAAACACCAGCAGGCCGACGGTTTCGTTGTGACGATTGTGTAAGCGGATGCCGATCAGGTGAACGCGGGGACAGGCCATTGCCAGCAGGACTTTTTGGAGATCCCCCGCCTGTTCGAAACCCAGGTGGGTGACAACGTTGTCGGCCGTCGACAGCTGCTGCAGCCAGGCGGGGCTGTCTGCGTCCTTGAATGCGTGTGCGCGAAGGTCGAATGAAGACAGGGCGTGTGCGGTGTCGTTGATCACCAGGCCCTGGGGTTCCATCAGGTCGCCATCCCCTTCGCGCAGGTAGATCAGGCCAGCCTGGGCCCGGCCGATCCTTACCGTTTCAAACAGCACCCGCTCCAGCAATGGGGCAAACCGGGTCTCGGCGCTCAGGCTGTCAGTGATCTGGAAAAAGCTCGCCAGGGTATCTTTCATCCGCTCCATGGACAGGCTTAGCTGGTCGACCTCAAGTACCGGAGAGCGACGTGTGGCCGGAAAGTTGAAATCGAAACTGCGAATGGCATCCGCTTCCTGCACCAGGGAGCGCAGGGGCTTGACCAGGATCCTGGACGTCAGCCAACCCAGTGGCACGCACAGCAGCAGGGTCGCCAGGGTAATCAGTGCGCCTTGCCAGCGCATGCGGTAGGCATCGACGAGCAGTTCATCTTCAGGTACCAGCATTGCCAGTTGCAGCCCCTGGGGGCCGCCTTCCTGCATGCGGCTACGCGCAACAATCCATTGACGACCCATGGCAGCCAGGCGATTACCCGGCGCAGGTGTGCCGAGCAGCGCCTGCAGGGCCGGGCTGAGGTCGGCGGCCTTGCTCAGGCGGGCGGTTTGATCGTCAACGATCAGGCGCCGGCTGTCGGGATAAGCGATGGCATTGCCTTGCGCGTCGAACAGCACGATCTCGGTAGCGGGCGTCACCACATGCTTGGCCAGTGTGGCCGAAAGCTCGGCCAGGGTCAGGTCGGCCGCGAGTACGGCATGCTCGCCGCTGCGCCGTGCCAGGGTGGTACCGACATTGTGGGTCGAGAAAAAAACGTAGGGTTCGGTGGTGATCTGGTCAGCGTTTTGGCTGGCGCTGATAAACCAGGCGCGGCCACGCGGATCGTAGGTTTCTTCCGGGTTGTCCTGACGGCTGACGAGCGTCAGCTCCCGATCAAAAAACAGGGATTGCGAATGGGCCTGGCCGTTGCTGTTTCGCTCGATACTCCAGACCTGGTAGACCGCGGTATCCGGGGCCTTGAGTAGCGCCTTCTGATCTGGGGTGCGCAGCGGGCGAACCATGAAGAAGTCACCGGTGTCGTACCCCACGTACAGCGAAGCCAGGTCGGGGTTGTCCTGGAGTGACTGACTGAAGGGCAGTAGCAGCGCCAGGCGCTGCTGCAGATCGGGCGCCTGGGTGGCGGGGGTAAGCGTCAACAGGCTCAGCAGGTGCCGAATCGGTTCATAGGTGGCGTGCAGGTCCAGGCGCACGTCCTGTTCAATTCGGCTGAACAGTTTTTCACTGCTCGACAGAATGATTTGCGTGGTTTGCTGATAGTTGAAAATGCCCAGCACGATCCCGGTCAGCAACAGCAGGCAAGTGAACATCACGCTGATATGAACGTGCAGGGGAAAACGGCGTTGATCCGGACGCAGTGGGCTGGGCATGCAGGTCACTCCATGATGGTTAACACACTGCTCCGCGTCCAAGCATAGTTAAGGCTCGCTCATTGTGCAGGGGGCGTTTGCTCGATCTGTTGCAGCAATGCCTGCTCCAGTTCGAGCAAAGCGTGCTCTACGGCGTCGCAGCATTCGCTTACTTTCTCGGGGGAGAAGGGGGCATGGCCGGCAGCCTCGAGCGCCTCGCAGCTGTCGATCAACCGAGTGGCCTGGACGATTCGGGCGGCGCCCTTGATTCTATGGGCAATGTCGCGATATGCCTGTGGGTCCCGTGTGCCTGACAGCGCCTGCAGGCTCTGTCGATCCAGGCGGTTGCTGTTCAACAGTTCGGTCAGCAGGCGCAGGTTTAACGTTGAATTGCCACCCGTCAACACATGCAAGCCTTGCTGGCTGAAGGCTGGTGCGGCGGCCGCGGGCTGGATGCCCTTGACCCATTGACCCAGGGCGGCCAGGGACAGTGGCTTGAACAGGCAGTCGTCCATCCCGGCCTGTTTGCAACGTTGAATCTCTTCCGGTTGAGCATTGGCGGTAAAGCCCAGGAGGGTGCAGCGCGGCAATTGTGTTTGCTGTTCATGTCGACGAATGGCTTGGGCCAGTTCGTATCCGTTCATGACCGGCATGTTGCAATCGGCGATCACCAGGTCAAATTTGTCGGATTTCCATGCGTCCAAGCCAGCCTGGCCATCTGCCGCGACGCTGAATCGATGGCCCAGTAACTCCAGCTGCTGGCACATCAGCAAGCGATTGGCTGCGTGGTCGTCGACCACCAGCACATTCAATGGGACCGTGGCGCAGTGGATGGGCGGCTCAGCTGTTTGCTCCCGTGATTGGCGAGGCAGTGCAGGTAACGGCAATGAAATCCTCACCCGGGTACCGACGCAAGGCTGGCTGCTCAACTGCAGGCTGCCGTTCATCATCTCGCACAGGCTGCGGCTGATTACCAGGCCAAGCCCGGCACCCCCCCTGGCCGACTGAGCAGTATTACCGGCCTGGGCGAACGGTTCGAACAGGCGTTGTTGATCCTCATGGCTGATCCCCGGGCCAGTGTCTTCGACCAGCAGCAGCATTTGAACCTGGTTGGGTTTATCGGTCAGGTGCAGGGCGACAATAATCCTGACCTGGCCATGCTCGGTAAACTTGATGGCATTGCTGACCAGGTTCGACAACACCTGCTTGAAGCGCAGGGGGTCGAGCAACACGTCGATCATCGGGTTGGCCGGATTGAATTCCAATTGCAGTTCGAGGCCCTTCTGTCGTGCCAGCCCATCGAAAATACGCGCCACTGACGCCACGATTTCCTCTGGATTGACCCGTTCCGGGTTCAGGCTCAGGTGGCCGGACTCAATGCGGGCAATATCGAGGATGTCCCCGATCAGTTCCAGCAGGTCCCTCGCCGAGTGGTAGGCCACATCAATGGCGGGACGATCCGGGTGCTGGTGGTCGATGCGTTTGAGCGTCAGTTCGAGCATGCCGATGATGGCATTCATCGGGGTGCGAATTTCATGACTCATGGTTGCCAGGAACGTACTCTTGGCGCGGTTCGCTTCGTCGGCACGTTCCTTGGCACAACGCAGGTCATCGAGCAATTGCCGCCGTTCGCTGATGTCGATCCAGCCACCAATGATGCCCTGGACCTCACCACTCGAGTCACGGTACGGAAGAATCCAGTGATAGATCGTCAATCGGCGGTCGCCAATGTGCAGCGCACGGTCAAGGATCATGGGCGTGCCCTCGGTCACGACACGCTGGTAATCGGCCTGGTACTCCCGGGCTTCGAAGGCGTTCCCGAGGGTGCCCTGGATCACGCTTTTGCCGATCACGTCTTCGCGTTTTGTGTTGAAGGTTCGCAGGTAACTGTCATTGCAACTTTGCAGCAGTCCTTGACGATCACGCACATAAATTGGATGAGGCGTGCCATTGACCAATGAACCCATGAATTCCAATTGATCGTTCAGCGCTCGCTCGGCCGCCCTGCGTTGATTGATCTGACGCCGCATGTAGGCGTTCCAGGTCACGGAGATCAACAACAGTAATCCCGCACCGATGACGATCTGATAGAACACCCGTTGATAATTGCGCCAGGTACTTTGCGAGGACGCCGAGTAGCCACGCCAACGGTTATTGATGACGCCCAGCTCCTGTGGCGTGATGCTCAACAGTGCCTTGTTGAGGATGTCATTGAGTTCCTTGGCATCGCGCCCGGTTGCCAGGGAGAACGCCGCCTGCCGGGTGCCGATGGTGGTGCTGATTTGCAGATCGGTTTCGAACAGTTGCGAGGCGATGAAGTAGTTGGCGATCACCAGCGAATTCACTGCGCCTTCCACCCGGCCTTCGGCGAGCATTTCTACCGCACTGAAGGTGTCCGGGGTCTTGATCAACCGGATCTGCGGAAACTCGCTGCGCAGATACTCGACCAGGGGATTGCCTCGGGCAATTGCCAGGCTCTTGCCCTTGAGCTGCGCAAGGCTTGTCGGACTGTCATGCGCCTTGCGTGTCAACAGGACGTAGGAGTTCTGCAGGTAGGGGCGGGTAAAATTCAGCAAGTTATCGCGTTTCGCGCTGGGGAGCAGCGCGGCGATCACGTCGGCCTGACCGGTCTTGATCCGCTCGATCATGTCGCTGTCGCTGCGGCTGCGCTGAATATCGAAGCGCAGGCCGGTACGCAACCTGATCAACTCGAGCAGATCCGCGGCAATTCCACGAAAGTTGCCGGCGCTGTCAAAAAAAGTCAGTGGCGCATAGGCCTCATTGACGACTACCCGGACCACCGGATGTTGCGCCAGCCAGTGTTCCTCATTGTAACTGAGCTCCAGTTTCTGGTCGGTGAGCAGGATATCGCTCCCGGCGCTCCAGCGCTTGGCGATGTTTTCCCGTTCGCTGGCGGGGATAGCCTTGAGCATCGTGTTGATGATGTCGAGCAGTTGTGGATTGGTCTTGTGCACCGCAAAACTGAAACCGTGGGCTTCGTGCCTACCGAAACTGGCCATGCGAATGTTGTTCAGATAGCCCTTGTTGATCATGTAGTGGGTTGAAATGGTGTCACCGAGAAAAACATCGGCCTGACCGAAAGCAACGGCATTGATCGCGTTCTGGTAGGAGGGGTAGGAGGTGATGATTGCCTTCGGATACAGGGCCTTTACCTCCTCCAGGGGCAGGTAGTGATAAAGCATGCTCAGCCGTAATCCGGACAGCCCATCATTGAGCGTGCGGGTTTCGCCTTCACGTGTCACCAGGACCGGTTGATCGACCGCATAGGGCCTGGAAAGCGCGATATGGTCATTGCTCGCCTCGAATCCGTTGGCGGTGCCCAGCAGGTCTACCTCGCCGTTTTCCAGTGCTTCGATTGCAGCTCCCCGGGAGGTGAAGCGCCGGACCTTGATGGGCAGGTCAAGCACCGTGCCAAGAATGCCCGCGTAGTCCGCAGTAAAACCTTCGTAGTCATGACCGCTGCTGGTCAGGTCGAAGGGGGGATAGTCGGGTGCTGAAGTACCCAGGATCAGTTCCTGTTTGCTCCGGGCCCAATGTCGCTGTGATTGATCCAGCTCGACTTTCAGGTGCAGGGGGGCTGAACGACTGAGCAGGGTGAGTTGCTCGGAGGCCTGCGCGGCGTGCAGCGAGGTGCACAGGCACAAGCTTGTAATCATGATCAGCAAATAGTCCTTCAAGCGACTGGGCATCCTGTGTCTCACACTAACAAGTTACGTTTTGCCATCTCGATGAGTTCAACCAGTGATTTGGCCTTGAGCTTTTGCATGAGTCGTTTTTTATAAGTACTGACCGTTTTGTTGCTGAGAAACATGCCCTTGGCAATTTCCTTGTTGTTGCGACCTTGTGCAAAAAGTTGCATGACCATGAGCTCCCTGTCATTGACTGACTTGAACAGTTCGAGTTCGGCGCACCGCGCTTCATCACCACGGGCAGGGTTCAAGGCTTCACTGGGGAAATAGTTGTAACCTGACAGTACCGCTTTAATGGCGCTCACCAGTTCGCTCAGTTCTTCCTGTTTGCAAACATATCCCGAGGCGCCGGATTGCATGCAGCGTATACCGAACAGTTTCGGGCATTGTGCGGTCAATACCAGGATTCTCGGGGGTGTATGCATGGCGTTGAAACGGGTCAGCACTTCCAGGCCATCCAGTTTGGGAATGCTGATATCGAGAATGACCAGGTCGGGCATGCATTCACGCACCATCTGCATGGCATCGACACCATTATCGGTTTCACCGACGACTTTGAAGCCCTCGTGCTCAAGCAACATACGAACGGCAAGGCGGATGACAGGGTGATCGTCGACGATAAAAACGGAGTTCATAATCAAATCCCATGCGAGCTCAGATAAAGCGCGCACCTTAGCTCAGATAGTTGATGTGCCGTATGAACTGACGGGTCTGTCGTGGCAATATAGGAAAGTTCCTACGTGCGAAAAGGAAATTACTTACGTGTCAACTGGTTTTTGGTGAGGTTAACGCAATTAGTGTTGCTGTTTAATTATGGGGCGCAGGCGAAAATTTGCAGGTCACGGATTTTTCATCTGGGCCTGTTCGGAGGGTGCGGAATAAGTTTCAACAGGCGACTCAGTTCGCATTGTTTCAAAGGTTTTATCAAGCAGCCAAGTAATGGCAGTCCATTGAGCAATGCCATCATTTCAAGTTCGCGCAGTTCGGTAGATGTCAGGCTACTTAAAAGTATCGCCTGCTTGATCATTCCCCGATGACTGGCAATTTTTATCAGGTCAATGCCGGATACTTCGGGCAGGCACTGGTCGCATAACAGAATATCGAACGGCTGTTCTGCCCTGAGCATGTGTTGCAATGCGCCTGTGGCACAGTCGCTGGTGGTTAAATGAATGAAGCCGTAACTCTCAAGCAGGCATTGAGTAGCCTTGAGCTGAAATGGGTGGTCTTCCACCAGCATGATGCGCAGACTGTCGTCGATCATATTATTCACGCTTCTTCTATCGGAACCGATAGGCGTGATTGTTTCCTGTCAAAATCGCGCATTCGATCAGTGCACTCGACAGATGCTGTAGGGGAATTCGGTGTTCGTTGAAAGTTATTTGAACTTCAGGACTGAACGGCCATTACCTGCGGGGTAATAGCCGCTCGACCAATAGTTTTCAGTGGCTGGAGCGTCCTGTCATCTCGAGAGCCATATGGCTGGCGTAGCTATCGGTCATGCCAGCGATGAAATCGATCATGCGCAGGAACGAGTTGTGCAGGGGGCCGTTCGGATCGGGTGCATTGTTGCCCAGCAGGTCGAGAACCCGTCGGCTCTTGAAGGACGGCGTTCGACCGTTGTGTTGCTCCAGTGCGGCACCGCAGAAAGCGTTGAGCAGAATTTCCAGGGTGGTGTAGGCACCGATTTCGTGCAGGGTCTTGCGTTTGTCCTGGAAGATTTTCTGCCGAGCCATGTCCTTTGCATTGAGGACACAGCGTTTGGCCGGGCCGTGCATATGCTCCACCAGGTCGCCAGGCAGGGAGCCGGCCAACAGTGCATCCTGTTGCTCGACAAAGGCGCGGGCCGCTGCGTTGGTCAGGTGCTCGATGGCCTTGCCCCGCAGGATCGCCAGTTTGCGTCGCCGCGAATCGTTCGGGCCGAGCAGGCGATAGGTTTGCGGTAAATCGTCGCCCACCAGATCCAGTAACAGGGACTCGACTTCGGCGTACTCCAGCAACTCCATTTCCAGGCCGTCTTCGAGGTCGATCAATGCGTAGCAGATGTCATCCGCGGCTTCCATCAGGTACACCAACGGGTGGCGTGCCCAGCGCTGCTCCTCAAGCTGTGGCAGGCCAAGTTTTTGCGCGATCTGTTCCAGCAGCGGCAGTTCGCTCTGGTAGCACCCGAATTTGTGCTTCTTGTACCCCAGAGAGTCGGCGTGCCTGGCTGTCCATGGGTATTTCAGGTAAGTGCCCAAGGTGGCATAGGTCAGCCGGGTTCCGCCGTCGAACTGGTGATACTCAAGCTGGGTCAGTACCCGAAAGCCTTGGGCGTTACCTTCGAAGTTGAGGAAGTCATTGCGCTGCGCTTCACTCATCGCATCCAGCCAGCCCCGTCCAGCGGCTTGCTGGAACCAGTGCCGAATCGCGTCTTCGCCGGAATGGCCGAAGGGTGGATTGCCGATGTCATGGGCCAGGCAGGCCGATTGGACCACCATTCCCAGATCACTGGGTTCACACCAGTCGGGCAGGGCGCTGCGGATGCTTTCACCGACGCGCATGCCCAATGAACGGCCTACACAGCTGACTTCCAGCGAGTGGGTCAGGCGCGTGTGGATATGGTCGTTGCTGTGGACCGGATGAACTTGAGTCTTGCGTCCGAGACGGCGGAACGCCCCCGAGAAAATGATGCGGTCGTGGTCTTTGTGAAAAGGACTGCGGCCCACTTCTTCCGGGCTGTACAGGGGCTTTCCGAGGCGTTCGCGGGTAAGCAGGGTAGGCCAATCCAAGGCTGGTTCTCTCCGTCAGGTGACTGATTGGCTAGCTTCCCGGTTCGCATCGTTACCTGCAAGTGTCACTACAGCCCCATGGCATCGATATCGATGAGCAGCAGGCGTTCGCCGTTGTCGAAAAATTGCCCGGCGGTGAGGCAGTACTGATTGCTGGTGGCGTCGCGATACGTATTGGAAAGGGTCAGCTGACACTCGTCCCAACCCTGCGCCAGCAGGTGATAGAAATACGGACGCCACGACCAGTTATGGCCCAGATAGCGGTTGTCGGCGACCCACTCGCTATTGCGCCACTCCAGGTTGGGCGTCAGCTGCGTACCGTGACGGTCGCACTGGTAGAAACGCAGTAGCCAGGGAAAGGCCTCCAGTCGTGGCAGGGCACTAAGGGGTGCCCTGGCCTGTGCCCAGGCCTGCAGGATCGCCATCAGCTCACTGAGTTGCTGGCGCATGATCTTCAGGCGACCGCGCTCGGCCAGCTTTTGCTCCACATAGCGCTGGCGCAGATGCGCAAAGCGCTCGACGAAGGCGTCAGCGGCAAAGAAATCCGCTTGTGCCCCGGCAAACAGAAACCCCTGGACGTAACGTGAGCCGCACTCCAGGGCGAAATTCAGTTGCGCTTCGGTTTCCACGCCTTCGGCAATGATCCAGCAACCGGTTTTTTCCGCCATTTGTGCAAGGGCCTTGACCACATCGCTGCTGGGTCCGCCCAGAGCCGCCGCCTGGAACAGGCGCATATCGAGTTTGAGGATGTCCGGTTGCAGCGCCAGTACCCGATCGAGCTGAGAGTACCCGGCACCGAAATCATCGATGGCAATCCGTGCGCCGGCTTGCCGATAGCGGGCCACCACGTGAGCCAGGCGCTGGACGTCACCACCCAGTTCGGTGATTTCGAAAACGATGCGTTGCGGGTCGACGCCGTGCTTTTGCAGCTGGCCGAGGCTGGGCAACGGTTGGTCCGGGCGCAGGCGGCTGATCCAGCGTGGAGAAATGTTCAGGCTGAGAAACCAGTCGCCGGGTGCTTCATGCAGGCGGCTCAGCGCGTTGTCGCGTAGCTGGCGGTCCAACCGACGCAGGGCAACGGCGTTGGTTCTGGGATCTGCGAACAGCGGCCCGACCGAAACCAGTTGGCCGTCCGCCCGGCGAAGGCGGCCCAAGGCCTCCACGCCGGCGATACCGCCGGTGGCGGTATCGATGAACGGCTGAAAGCAGGCGAGCGGTTGCCCGTCGATCACAAGGCCTCCTTGATGGATCTTGTTATTGGATAAAGCCCGGGCCACCGGATAGGCGCGCAGGATTGAACCCCTCGATGGAGAGGTTCGATCCCGTGGGTACTGCAAGAATGTAGCCAGATACTGACAGGGTCAGTGTTTACGCGAAGAACCTTGCAAGACCAGTTTGACCAGAGGCCCCAGCGTGGTGCCCAGGCGGACCAGTCGGGCCAGGCTACCCACGCCGTTGCCCTTCCTGGCGCCCTTGCCGCTCAGAAACCCCAGCAGGGTGACAGCGGCCACGCCCCACAGCGGGGCATGCTTGATGCCGAAACCGTCCTGCAGGTTTTGGGTCATTCCACGTACCCGCTGCAAGGGTTGCAGTAGTTGCGCGGATTCGTGGCGGATCTCCTGGCGATGCATTTCCATGCGCAGGCGTATCAGTGCCTTGCGCATTTCCGTGCGCGAGCTGTTTCGAGGCAGTTCAGGCAGGTTCATGGCAGCAGGCGCTCCCGATCATTGGCCAGCTCTTCCAGCGTGCCATGGAAAGGCGAGGACTCGTCGAAGATCGCCGCTCTCAGGCGCATGCCGCAGAAGACGCATGCCAAGGTGTAGAACACGCAAAGCGCGATGATGGCAGGCAAGCGGTAAGTGTCCCAAAACAGGATCAGCACCAGGGTGGACAACCCCACCAGCAACAATAAGGCAAACACCAGCGCCAGGCCTGCAAACAGCAACAGGCTCACAGTGCGGGCTTTTTGTTCCTGCAGTTCGATGCCGAACAGTTCGACATGGCTGTGCAGCAGTCCAAGGAAAGCGGCACCCAGGCGCCGCGGTGAGGAACTTGGGCCTGTCCCGGACGAGCCGGATTCATCGATGGCCATATCAGCGCCGAGTAGCTAGCAAGCCAATCAGGAAGCCCACGCCGGCCGCGATTCCGACCGATTGCCATGGGTTGGCCTGGACATAGTCCTCGGTGGCGGTCACGGCAGCCTTTCCGCGTTCGCGCAGGGAGTCTTCAGTCAGTTTCAAGGTTTCACGTGCACGCAGCAGACTGTCGTGGATCTGGTTGCGCAATTCATCGGCCTGGTCACCGGCCAGGGAGGCGGTGTGCTCCAGCAACCGTTCGGTATCGCTGACCAGTGTCTGAAAATCGCTCATCAAAATTTCTTGAGCAGTCTTTGCCTTGATGCTGGCCATTGGTGATCTCCATAAGTGGCGTCTGAATCGTTCGAGTATGAGCCTTGTGCGAAGGTTCAGTACAAATGACTGGTACAACTTTTGCTGTGTCGTGGTGCGTCAGCCCGCGCTGTTGCGCTGTTGCTGGGCAAGATTCCCGTAAAACCTTAACTCAAACAATCGAAACCCGCGCGAATGTCCCGGTCGTGATTGACCTTGATGAACCTGTGCTCCAAAACGGTTCATCGGTAGAGACGTGTTGAAGTCTCAACTTGGTGCATGGATTGCCCGCGCGAACTGCTTTGGTGCTTTTTTCAGCCTTAAGGTCTGCCTAATCCATGGAAAATCTGCAAAGCGCTGTGGACACCCTGGTCCATAGCTCCAATACCTTGTTCATCCTGATCGGCGCGGTCATGGTGCTGGCCATGCATGCCGGGTTCGCCTTTCTTGAAGTGGGCACGGTTCGGCAAAAAAACCAGGTCAACGCCTTGTCGAAGATTCTCAGCGACTTCGCTGTTTCGACCCTGGCCTACTTCTTTATAGGCTATTGGATTTCCTATGGGGTGACTTTCATGCAACCGGCGGCGGTGATCAACGCCGATCACGGCTATGGCCTGGTGAAGTTTTTCTTCCTGCTGACCTTTGCCGCGGCGATCCCGGCAATCATTTCCGGAGGCATCGCCGAGCGGGCCCTGTTCGTCCCGCAGTTGTGCGCGACGGCGTTGATCGTGGCATTCATCTACCCCTTCTTCGAAGGCATGATCTGGAACGGCAACCTGGGCCTGCAGGCCTGGCTGCTGGAGCATTTGGGCGCCAGCTTCCACGATTTTGCCGGTTCCGTGGTGGTGCACGCCATGGGCGGTTGGCTGGCGCTTGCAGCGGTGCTGTTGTTAGGGCCACGCAACGGGCGTTATCGCGAAGGGAAACTGGTGGCGTTCGCGCCGTCGAGCATCCCGTTTCTGGCATTGGGCTCGTGGATTCTCATCGTCGGCTGGTTCGGCTTCAACGTGATGAGCGCGCAAACCCTGCAAGGGGTCAGCGGGCTGGTAGCGGTAAACTCGCTGATGGCCATGGTCGGCGGTACGGTGGCGGCGCTGATTGTCGGGCGCAACGACCCGGGCTTTCTGCACAACGGTCCACTGGCCGGCCTGGTAGCGATCTGTGCCGGCTCCGACCTGATGCACCCGGTGGGTGCCCTGGCCACCGGTGCCATCGCCGGGGCGCTGTTTGTCTGGTGCTTTACGGCCGCGCAAGGCAAATGGCATATCGATGACGTGCTGGGCGTCTGGCCACTGCATGGTCTGTGTGGCGCCTGGGGCGGGATTGCCTGCGGCATTTTTGGCCAGGCGGCCTTGGGTGGATTGGGCGGTGTGAGCCTGCTCAGCCAGTTGATCGGCACTGCGCTGGGTGTGATGGTGGCGCTGGCCGGTGGCTTTGCGGTGTACGGCGTGATCAAGGCGTTCCATGGTTTGCGCCTGAGCCAGGAAGAAGAGTATTACGGCGCGGACTTGTCGGTGCACAAGATCGGCGCCGTCAGCCAGGATTAACCGTGGGTTCATTGGCTCGACGGCATTTCGGGGCAGGCCTAGAATAGGCTCTTAATTTTTTGGTAGAGCGCTCATGCTTCCTGAATGTCAGCTGTTCGGCACGCTTGGGTGCCATCTCTGTGAAGTGGCCGAAGCCATGTTGATGGAGTTCGTCGAGCGTGGCTT
Organism: Pseudomonas sp. V98_8; assembly: GCF_029967975.1. NCBI lineage: Bacteria > Pseudomonadati > Pseudomonadota > Gammaproteobacteria > Pseudomonadales > Pseudomonadaceae > Pseudomonas > Pseudomonas sp. V98_8. The sequence continues at coordinate 23,751 of NZ_JASCAE010000038.1, read as the reverse complement.
GCTGGTGGAGCTGGTGGACATCGCGGAAGACGAAACATGGTTCCAGGCCTACAGCCTGCGCATTCCGGTGTTGCGTCGGCTCGACACCGGCTCGGAACTGGGTTGGCCCTTTAGTCCCGACGAAGTGGTGGCCTTCTTGCGTGAATGATTTTGTTCCGCCCGTCGAACTTCAGGATCTATCCCCTTGGCTTAATTGGCGCGATTCGGATACTGTATGCGCATACAGTTATCCGGGTTGTTGCCTTGTCTGCGCTGATTTTCGGCTTTGAGCGGGGCAAATCCGGGCGAGAGAGGGTGATTCGTGGTCAATGTCGAACAATTGAAGAGCAGCGTTAACCGCATGTCGGTGGATGTAGTACGCGAAGCCGTCGCTGAATTGCGTCTGGACGGCTTGGTGACGGAGGGCAAGACGCCCTTCAACAAGCTGCATTTCAATACCTGTTTCGCTGAAATCGAAGCCTTGTTTCAGCGCGCTGGCTATCACCGGCAGCTGGATGTCGTGGGCTATCAGGGTTTGTTGTATGCACTGTATGACCCGGGTCGCTGGGAGGCGGTCGACGTGTTGCGCTGGCTCAAGGAGTACACCGAGGCAGCCGGGCGAGCGCAGATACCGGCTTGAGGATTCTGCGCTAGGTTCGCTTGCGTTGCTGTTGGATAATGCCGCTCTGCATTCAAGGTAAGAGCTTTTGTATGTCCACTTCATCTTTTTCTGCTGCACACAGCCAGGCCAGCACGCTGTACTTGCCGCCCGGCCCGTGGCAGACCGTTTTCGATTGCCTGTGCGAGCACTTCAGCGCCATCGGTCGTGAACAGTGGCTGGACAGAATCGCTCGCGGCCGCGTGCTCGATGGGCAGGGCGCGCCAATTGCCCTGGACCTGCCCTACAAGGAAGGCCTGCGGATTCACTATTTTCGCGAAGTGCCGGATGAAAAATCGATCCCGGTGGTCGAGTCGATCCTGTACGCGGACGAGCATCTGGTCGTGGCAGACAAGCCTCATTTCCTGCCCGTGACCCCGGCGGGAGAATACGTTGAGCAGACCCTGTTGCGCCGTCTTATCCGTCGACTGGATAACCCGCATCTGGTGCCTTTGCATCGCATCGACCGGCATACGGCGGGGCTTGTGCTGTTTTCAGCCAATCCGCAAAGCCGTTCGGCGTATCAATCGTTGTTTCCAACACGACAAATAGAAAAGCGCTACGAAGCTATTGCCCGGGCGTTGCCTGAATTGACGTTCCCCCTGGTGCACAAGAGCCGGCTCATCGATGGCGAGCCTTTCTTTCGCATGCAGGAAGGTCCGGGCGCGAGCAACACCGAGACGGCTGTCGAAGTCCGGGAGAAGAACGGTGATCTCTGGCGTTATGGCCTTTATCCGGTAACGGGCAAGAAGCATCAGTTGCGGGTGCACATGACGGCGTTGGGCGCGAGCATCTGCAACGATCCGTTTTATCCCCAGGTGCTCAAGGATGTGCAGGATGACTACGCCAACCCGCTGAAGCTGCTGGCCCAGGGCCTGAAATTTGTAGACCCGGTATCCGGCGAGGACAGGGAGTTCGAGAGCGCAATCACACTGCAATGGTGAGCAAGGGCGTCAAAAAAATCGAATTTGTGCGCAGCGCTACAGTCTTTTGATCAGGCGCCACGCATGTGGCGTCCGATGAACTCGGCGCAGCCGCATGGTTATCAGGCGCGCCGAGACCTCCCAAGCAAGGAGATTTTCATGAAACGCACTGTTTTCGCTGGAATGTTGATTTGCGCCGCCATGTTGTCCTCTTCCGTCTATGCCGCAGACAACGATCTGTGCACCATCAAGCTGCAGGAGCTCAAGGACAAGGTCACAAGCCTGCCTGCCACGTCCGAAAACACCACCATGGAAATCAAGCGGATGCAGGCCAGCGCTGAAGCGGCCCGGGCTGCCAAGGATGACAAGAAATGCATCACCGAAGCCACCCAGGCGCTGGCACGGGTGGATAAACTGAACAACGAGCCAAACCCGTAGCGCCGGGTTTTCGGTTGCATAAAAAATGCCCCGACAAGTCGGGGCATTTTCATGTATCCGGTAGTCACCGCGAAGATTACAACTCTTTGACGGTACGAACCTGATCCTTGTTGATGCGGTTTTGCTTGCCATCCAGTTGTTCGAATTCGTAGAAGCCCGAATCCTTGTCATAGCTTGGCGTATCGACGGCCTGGATTTCGCGACCGTCATTCAAAGTGATCACGGTAGGCGATGCGCAACCGGCGAGGGTAGCGAGGCCCAGTGCAAGCATGAAAGTGGCCAGGGTCCGTTGAGTCATGGAAGTGTCTCCGAAAATGAATTCTTTTGGTTGCTGGGGTTGAGACGTGAACAGCGCGTGCAAGTTCCTTGATACTCAGTCTGACACACCGTCTGGCATGCTTAATAGTTCCGGCGTATTAAGGTTTGCCAGGCGCGGATCGTTGTCGGGGCACTGCAATGCAGTAGCGCCCAGCCTGCGCATGAGTCGTCCCGGACTACGCTCCCCCTCCTTCCAGGCCGTTTCGAAATCAACGCGCAGGGCCAGGGGAATTACGCACAACAGGGGTTCCCAGTGATCGTCATGGCGCAGCATCAACGGTTTGTCGGGATGCTCGGCGGCGGCTTCGCGCATGCGGGTGAGCAGTGCGTTGTCGATGCGCGGGACATCACAAGGCAAGACTAGCAGGTGTGGATGCCGAGCAGCCTTCAGACCTGCAAGAATGCCCGCCAAGGGGCCCGGAAAGTCGCCTTCGTCGTCATGGACCAATTGATCGGCGTAGGGCGCGTACTTTTCCAGGTTCCTGTTGCAAGAAACGATCAAGTCATCGCTCAGAGGGCGCGTCTTGCGGTGCAAATGCGCAATCAGCGGCTCGCCGTGCCATTCCAGCAATCCTTTGTCCTGGCCGCCCATGCGTTGGCCACGGCCGCCTGCCAGGAGCAAAATGGAGCAGGGTGGCAACGCAGGATTTGAAGTCATGGCAGGCCTCCATGGGGGCGGCGAAAAATGGGGTCGCTGTGATATAACACCGGGCTGTTTCTCCTACAACTGGACGAGCCTATGAAAGCCAAGGCTGATGTACCTTTCGCACCGCTCAACATCGCGGTGTTGACGGTCAGCGACACCCGTACCCTGGAAACCGATACCTCAGGCCAGGTCTTCGTTGACCGCCTGACGGCTGCCGGACATAACCTGGCCTGTCGGGTCTTGCTCAAAGATGATCTCTACAAGATTCGCGCGCAAGTTGCCAACTGGATCGCCGACGACGTCGTACAGGTGGTGCTGATCACCGGTGGCACTGGCTTCACTGGTCGTGACAGCACGCCGGAAGCGGTGAGCTGCCTGCTCGACAAACAAGTCGATGGTTTTGGTGAGTTGTTCCGCCAGATATCGGTGGCGGACATCGGCACCTCCACCGTCCAGTCCCGCGCATTGGCCGGCCTGGCCAACGGCACGCTGGTGTGCTGCTTGCCGGGGTCGACCAATGCAGTGCGCACCGGTTGGGATGGCATTCTTGGCGAGCAGCTGGATTCGCGGCATCGCCCGTGCAATTTCGTGACTCACCTGAAACAGGCGGCACCCTGTGAATCCCGCGGGTAAGCCGGGCAAGACTGGCAGCCTGATGCCAGTCGAGGTGGCCCTCGCTCGCTTGCTGGAAATGGCGGACGCCTCACGAATTGTCGAGCGCGAGCGTTTGCCATTGGCGCAAGTCCAGGGCCGGGTGCTGGCCGATGATCTGCTGTCGTCCCTCGATCTGCCGCCGTGGCCCAATAGCGCGATGGATGGATATGCCCTGCGCGTGGCCGACTGGAACACAGAGCCGCTGGTCGTCAGTCAGAAAGTGTTTGCTGGCCAGGCCCCTGTTGAGTTGACGCCGGGCACCTGTGCACGAATCTTCACCGGGGCACCTGTGCCACCCGGTGCAGATTGCGTCGAGATGCAGGAGAACGCCGAAGTCCTGGGGGATGAACGTGTACGTTTCACCGAAACCCTGATCATCGGGCAGAACATTCGTGCGCAAGGACAGGAAACCACCGTTGGCGAACTGATCCTGCCCGCAGGAACACGGCTGGGGCCAATCGAACAAGGCCTGGCAGCCTCGCTAGGGTGTGCCGAGCTGGAAGTGATTCGCAAGGTACGCGTGGCGGTACTGTCCACTGGCGACGAATTGATCGAGCCAGGCCAGGCGTTGGGGCCAGGGCAAATCTACAACAGCAACCGCGTGTTGCTCTGCAGCTGGTTGCAGCGCCTGGGTTGCGAGGTCATTGATGCCGGAATTCTGCCGGATGACCTGGATACCACGCGCACACGCCTGGGCGAGTTGGGGGATGTCGACCTGATTCTCTCGACCGGTGGCGTATCGGTGGGGGAGGCCGACTTTCTGGGTATCGCCCTGAGAGAAGAGGGCGAGCTGGCGCTGTGGAAACTCGCCATCAAACCTGGAAAACCCCTGACTTTCGGGCATTTTCGTGGCGTACCGGTGATTGGCTTGCCAGGCAACCCCGCCTCGACCCTGGTGACCTTTGCCTTGTTGGCAAGGCCTTATCTGCTGCGGCGCATGGGTGTCCTGGAGGTGGAGCCTCTGAAGGTGCAAGTGCCAGCTGGGTTCGACTGGCCCAAGGCCGGCAACCGACGCGAGTACCCGCGCGGTCGGCTGCAGAACGGCCGGGCCATCCTCTACAGCAATCAGAGTTCCGGTGTGCTGCGTAGCGCGGCCTGGGCCGATGGATTGGTCGAGGTCATGGAGGAGCGAACACTGGTGCCAGGCGATGTCGTCTACTTCATCCCGCTGAGCGAAGTGTTGGGCTGAGCCTGGCCGCCGCCAGGCGTGCAAGCCCGGTCGATCGCGCCGGGTTTTGCACCCATGCCCGGTCAATGGGCCAACAGCAGTAGTACCACCTGATCAAAACGGCTGTTGGCGATCCAGCCCAGCAGCCCCAGGACTACGGCTGTTCCGACCGCCGAATAGGCGAGCCTATGCCTGACGGACTTGATGTCACTGCGAATCTTTTCCAGGTCGCTGCGCAGGGTGTCCAGTGTCTCAAGCTCGTTGAGGCGATGTGGCATATCAACTTCTCCGCTGGATTTTGCATCGCTGACGAATTCAGCTTGATGATTGGCCCGTTTCATTGCGAGCGGCATCACCGGAACCACCGGTGACCTGGTGTCATGTTGTTGCATTGCACATCCTTGTGTCTGTCCTGCTGATGACTGAAAACCGCTGACACAAAAGTGGACCAATCGTCATTTCTGGTCAATTGAGCCGTTTCCTCACGTTTTGTAAGAAAAATCTCCTTATTGAACTCAAGTGTAAATAATTCAGTTTTTTGCGACTTTTCCGCAGGGAAGCAAGGTCACATGTCTCATACGCCTTCAATAATGGGAGTGACGACAATGAGCGAACGCAAGGCGCTGTTGATTTTGCATGGCAAGCAGGCGCTCAACGAAGCGGTTCGGGCCGCCGTCGACAGCAAGCGTGAACAAGGCTGGGAGCTGGCCGTTCGATTGACGTGGGAGGCCGGGGATGCGCAAAGGCTGGTGGGTGAAGCGCTGGATGCAGGTTATCGGCAAATCATCGCCGGTGGCGGCGACGGTACCCTGCGCGATATCGCTGAAGCGATGGCCGGACAGGCGCAGCAGGCCAGCCTGGTATTGATGCCGCTGGGAACCGCCAACGATTTTGCCCGTGCTGCCGGTGTTCCACTGGAGCCGGATGAGGCACTGGCGCTTCTGGACGTTGCCCCCAGTGCCATCGACCTCGGGGAGGTCGGTGGGCAGGTATTTCTGAACATGGCCACTGGTGGTTTTGGCAGCCAGGTTACGGCCAATACCTCCGAGGAACTGAAAAAGGTTTTAGGCGGGGCGGCGTATCTGTTCACCGGTTTGTCGCGGTTCAGTGAGTTGCATGCCGCCTATGGTGAGTTACAGGGGCCTGATTTCCACTGGAGTGGCGAGTTGCTGGCTCTGGGGATCGGCAATGGCCGGCAGGCGGGCGGTGGGCATCTGCTCTGCCCGCAGGCCCTGGCTGACGACGGGATGCTCGACATCAGTATTTTGCCAGCGCCGCAGGAGCTGCTCAGCACCTTGAAAGACCTGCTGGCCGATGGCTTCGGAATCGACAACATGTTCGTTCGTGCTCGCCTGCCATGGGTTGAGATCAAGTCCTCGGAGGGGCTTTACATCAACCTTGATGGGGAGCCGCTCGAGGGTGACAGTCTGCGTTTCTCGGCCCGGCCGGCAGCGTTGTGGGTGCATTTACCCGAGCAGTCACCCTTGTTGAGCAAAGCCTGCGCTGTCAGTCATCCAGACTGATGATTTGCTCTCGGACGGCGAATAATACCAGGCCGGCCACGTCGAAGATCTGCAAGCGCTTCATGACTTGCGAGCGATGGGTTTCGACCGTCTTGACGCTCAGGCCCAGGCCGTTGGCGATTTCCCGGGTGGATTTTCCGCGCACGATCAGCCGCAGGATTTCCAGTTGGCGAGCTGTCAGGTTGTGCGAGTCTGCCGGCTCTACCGGGTTTTTCTGGGTCCGGTTCAATGCCTGGGTGATCACGGTATGGGCGATGGCCGGGCTCAGGTAGCGCTCATTGTTACGCAGGGCGTGCAGCGCGTGTTCCAGTTCGGTGGCCGTGGTGTCCTTGAGCAGGTAACCATGGGCGCCCGATTCCAGGGCCTGCATGATCAGGGCCGGGTCGGTGTGCATCGACAGGATCAGCACTTTGGCCTGCGGGCGGACCCGCTTGAGTTGCTGCAGGGCTTCGAGGCCGCCTGTCTGCTTCATGGAAATATCCAGCAGCACGATATCAGGCGACAGTTGCTGGACCATGTCGAGCAATTGCGAGCCATCATTGGCCTCGCCAATAACCGCATAGCCAGGAAGATCCAGCACCAGGGCGCGTACGCCTGCCCTGATCAGCGAGTGGTCATCCACCAGAAGTAAGTTACAAGTCAATGCATAACCTTATTCGGACTGGCCCGTTCGAACGCACGCGGCGCCCATGGGAAGAGGGCTTCGATTTGAGTGCCTTTGCCTGGCTCGCTGGTCACGGTCAGAGTGCCACCCAGTTGTTTGATCCGTTCCGACATCCCGGCCATTCCGCGTTGTCCCTCACGCCCCGGGTCGGTGGCGGGCGCGAACCCCAGGCCATCGTCACTGATCATCAATGTCAGGCCCTGGGGCAAACGCTGCAGGCAGACCAACAGGTTTTGCGCTTGGGCATGGCGCAGCATATTGGTGACGGCTTCCTGGGTAATACGAAAGGCCGCCACCGCTATTTCTTCCGGGATGCCGGTCAGTCGTTGATGGCATTCCAGGCTCCAGTGCACCGAAGTGTTGCTCAGCGTCTTGAGCAAATGCGCCCGCAGGCTGGCTTCCAGCCCAAGGCTGGTCAGTTGCCGGGGGTTAAGGATGGCCGATACATCGCGAACCTTGGCCAGGGTTTCCTCGAGCGTGTCGCACAGCACCGAGCACTGCGCCTGGAGGTCTTCGGGCATCCTGCGCTTGAGCCAGTCACTTTGGAGTTTTGCCGCCGTCAGCAACTGGCCGATGTCGTCGTGCAACTCCCGACTGAGGCGGTGGCGTTCGTTTTCCTGGACTTGCAGCAGCCGATCGGCCAGCTCCTGGGGCTGGAACTTGATCGACTTGCGTGACAGGCGGTACTGCACCCACACGCAGCCCAGTGCAGCACTATCGAGTATCAGCAGGCCCAGCGGCAAGCGCGTGGACAGGCTGTAGACCAGCAGGCTGCCGAGCGTCGAACCGACACACAGCAATAACGTGAACCGACGTGCGTTTTCTCGGGAGGGTGGCCATTTGGCAATTGACTTGAGGCTGGCGTACATAGCGGATGGAGCCAATGGATGTTCGCTGCGGGCTGATCGGTCATGCTCGCTGACAGATCGATGATTTTTATGGTCAGCTATCGATTTCAACTGAATTTTGTATAAGAAAATCAGAGTTTTGTATAAGAAATCAGGCCTGCAACTTGTTGGCTGCAATCGTTGCCGTTAATTGACGTCAACTAATGGGCGGCATAATACCACTTCGGATACCGTTGGTCGCGCCTGTGATAAAGATCCAGGAGGGCAGGACATAGCGCGCAGGAATGGGGATATCGTCACGCAGGGTTCGATTATTCAGGTCGTTACATATCCGAAAAGTCGGGTCAGGCAGACAAATACTTGTACAAGCAATAGTTACTTGTTTCGAGTGTCGCTGATCGATATGAAGTATTCAATTGCGACATTGATTCTAGTGATGCAGTTCTCTATTGCCGCTGAATTGTACTTGCAAAAAACTAAGCCTGTCGCTCCGAGTAAGAGAGGAGCGTGAACGGCGTGGAATTAACTGGCGGACGAAACTGACTCTGGCCGACCTGGAACGCAAAAGCTTCGATCAGGGTGGTCTGTTCGGTTTCATCAAGGCTGAGCTGTCCGGTGTTCTGGTCGATCAGCTCAAGTTGCCAGGCGATCAGCGTCAGGCAGTCCTTGAGCGCGTCCAGGGCTTCGTCGTGCAGTTCCATGTGGTTCAGGGCGTGATTGAGCAAACCATGAATATGCAATGAAAACTCTGACACCGCGGCGAGAGCGAGGGCGTCGGCCTTGCTGGCGAGCTTGAGCAGGGTGCTGAGCAAGCAGTCAATGGCGTCCGGGTCGTTGCTGATCAATTGCAGATGACTCAGGCATTCCTCGGTCCTGGCCAGGAGCGTTTCAGCCTCGACGATAAACTCCGGAATACGCTTTGCCCACTCTTTACGATTGTTCGGCATGCTTATCTCCACAACATCATGTCAAATGAGGAGGGTGTCGTGTCTTGAGTTCGCGCTCTGAACGGCTCAAGTGCGGGCTGGACGCTTGAGAGGGTGGCTGGCCACTGGTTTGCGATCGCACACAAATGCCCGACTCCACTTCATGCAATGAGAATGGCGTCACATTAATGGCTATTGGATATCGCGAATATCAGGTTGCACCTGATTGTTGCTAGGGGAATCCCTTATGTGACGGAACTCATCGCACGAACTGTGGTCGCGGCGAAGAGAATGCAGCAGATGAAATAACAGCGCCAGTAAAGCATGATGTTAATGTGACATCAATGCAGGGCGTGGCATTTGCCAAGGGGGTCAAGGTCCAGCGAAAACCGCCGATAACCCTCTATCCAGTGAATTCATCCGAACAAGCCCAGGAGTCATCGATGGCCGGCATTCTCGATACGGTAGACCAACGAACGCAACTTGTGGGTGAGAACCGCCTGGAAATTCTCATGTTCCGGCTTGCCGGGCGGCAACTGTTCGCGATCAACGTGTTTAAAGTGCAGGAAGTCCTGCAACTGCCGAAGCTGACTTTGATGCCCCAGCGGCACCCGTTCGTTTGCGGCGTGGTCAATTTGCGCGGCCAGACCCTGCCGGTCATCGACCTGTCCCAGGCAATCGGGATGCGTCCTTTGGTGCCAGGTCCTGGCAGCACGATCATCGTTACCGAGTACAACCGATCGGTTCAGGCCTTCCTGGTCGGTGGGGTGGACCGCATCGTCAATATGAATTGGGAAGCCATCCTGCCGCCGCCCAGCAGTGCTGGTCGGCAGCATTACCTGACTGCGATCAGCAAGGTCGATGATCAGCTGGTGGAGATCATCGACGTCGAGAAAGTCCTCGCCGAAATCGTGCCTTACAGCGCCAAGGTCTCCCGGGAAAAACTCGAGGATCCAGTGCTGGAACGCGCCCGTGGCCGCGAGGTGCTGCTGGTGGATGACTCGAATGTGGCCCTGGCGCAATTGCGCGATACCCTGGGGCAGTTGGGTGTGAAGATGCACATCGCCAGCGATGGCCTTAAGGCCTTGAACATGCTCAAGGCCTGGGCGGATACCGGCGTCAATATGACCGACAAGCTGCTGATGGTATTCACCGACGCGGAAATGCCGGAAATGGATGGCTACCGGCTGACCACCGAAATCCGCAACGATCCGCGACTGCGTGGCCTTTATGTGGTGCTGCATACGTCCCTGTCCGGCAGTTTCAACGAATCGATGGTCAAGAAGGTTGGCTGCGACAACTTTCTCTCCAAGTTCCAGCCGGACAAGCTCGTTGATGTGGTGCGCCAGCGCTTGATGCTTGATGCGGTACCGGCCTGACAGCCGGTCAGGATTTTTCGGCTGCACCCGTCCCTGTAGGAGCGAGCATGCTCGCTCCTACAGGCTTCTTGAAAATCCAGGCCACCTTGGTTGGGGGGCTTTGATTCGCTGATCAAGCTCGTATAGGGTGGCGTTTTTTTCCATCAGGGAGCTGGCCATGTTGCGTCTGAGCGCGCTGTATCGTTATCCGTTGAAATCCGGCAAAGGGGAGATCCTGCAACAGGTTGGCCTCGACAAGCTGGGGCTGGACGGCGATCGACGCTGGATGTTGGTGGATGAAGCCAGTGGACGCTTCTTGACCCAGCGCGCGGTAGCGCAGATGAGCCAGCTGTCGGCATTGTGCAATGCCGAGGGCGGCTTGACCCTCAGCGCGCCCGGCCATTCGCCGATCGATGTCGACTTGCCCGACAGCGATGCTCAATTGCGCGGCGTGACCATCTGGCGTGACAGCTTGCGTGTGCCCGACGCCGGCGATGCGGCGGCCGCCTGGGTCAGCCGGTTCATCGGCAAGCCGACGCGCCTGGTGCAGGTGCCACTGGACCGCGCACGGACCACCGCATCGGGCTATGGCCAGGACGACGATCAGGTCGCCTTCGCCGATGGCTTCCCGTTGTTGCTGATTGGCCAGGCATCGCTTGCGGACTTATCGCAACGCGTCGGGCGCCCGCTGGAGATGCTGCGTTTTCGTCCGAACCTGGTGATAGAGGGCAGCGAGGCGTTTGCCGAGGATGGCTGGAAACGCCTGCGCATCGGTGATGTCGAGTTCCGCGTGGTCAAGCCCTGTTCACGCTGCATCATGACCACTATCGACCCGCAGACCGGCGAGCGTAGCGCTGACCGCGAACCCTTCGCCACCTTGCAGAAGTACCGTGCCCAGGCCGAGGGTGCGATGTTTGGGCAGAACCTGGTCAACGACGGCAATGGCCGGCTCGAAGTCGGCATGCCAGTCACCGTGCTCGAATAAATACCCCTCAATGAAAATGCCCGTGTCGATGGACACGGGCATTTTTTTTCGCGATGAAACCGGGATTTTAGCCGCGGTATTCGCACAGGTAGGCGGTGTCGACGGCCACCTTGAGCTGGAACTTGCTGTTGGCCGGCACATTGAACTGGCTGCCAGCGGCGAAGGTTTCCCAATCGTTGCTGTCCGGGAGCTTGACGGTCAGGGCGCCGGACACCACGTGCATGATTTCACGCTGGCTGGTGCCGAATTCGTATTCGCCCGGAGCCATGACGCCAATGGTCGCTGGACCTTCAGCAGTGCCAAAGGCGATCGACTTGACGGTGCCGTCGAAGTACTCGTTGACTTTAAACATGGGCGATTCCTCGAAAAGGGCTAAAAAGGGCCGGCCAGTATGCACAAGGCCCAAGGCCTAGTCACCTCTCTAAAGCGCAAGGACAAGGGGCAACAGGCGTGCGGTATTGCGCGCGTCTTCCAGCGCCCGGTGTTGCTGCCCGCTGAACTGCAGTCCCGCCAGTTGCAGGGCACCGTTGAGTCCCAAGGGTCGTTCCAGGCGCCGGGCCTTGGCAAAGCGCTGCTTGAGATTCATGTGCGGCACTTGGCTCAACGCGCTATCGAGTGCCAGGCGTTGCCAATCCTGGAGCAACTGTTTGCGATCGTAGTCGCCCCAACTGACCCAGCCTTCAAGCCGCGCGTGATGTTGGCCCAGCCAACGCTCGAACGCCGCCCAGACTTCGCCGAGGGGCTGTGCGGCATCGATATTGGCCTGGGTGATGTGCGTTAACTCCCGGCAAAACGGCGTCAACAAAGGGCGCCGCAACGGGCGCACGAAACGCTGGAAGAAATCCAGCTCGCGGCCTTTGTGATCCACCAGGGTGGCACCAATTTCGATGATTTCCATTTCCGTAATGGGCCAACCACCCTCATCGGTGGTGGCTTCCAGATCAATGACCAACCAGTGAGGCATCGCAGGGTTCCCGGTATCCGCATGCTGATAGGGCTTGAGCGTAGCCAAAGCCTGCGGTTACGCCTAGCGGCTTATTCGACCTCCAGCAGAATCTGACGGTTTTTCACCTGGTCTCCGACCTGCACCTGCAAGCGCTTGAGCACGCCGTCGATACCCGACTTGAGCGGGTGCTCCATTTTCATGGCTTCCAGCACCACCAGCAATTGGCCTTTGCTGACCTTGCTGCCCTCACTGACCAGCACGTCGATGACCGCACCGTCCATGGGCGCCTTGAGGGTGCCGCAGCTGACACTGGCCTGGCTGCAGGCCGGCGCTTGAGTGCGATCCACCAGTCGCAGGCTGCCGGGACCTGTGTGCAGCCAAAGTTGCCCGGCCTCCATGCGGTACGCATGACGCTGGCGGATGCCGTCGAGTTGCAGCGTGGCCCAGCGGCCGTCGCTCTGGATGATCTTAAGTTCGAGGTGGCGACTGGCGACTTCAACCCGCAGCGGCTCACCGGGAACCGCGTGCAACGCCACCGGCCAATCCTGATCGTCCAGTGCGAGGCGATAGTGCAGCGGCACGCTGGCGTTATTGCGCCAACCGGCCAGCGCCACCGGATGCGCCTGTGCCGATGCCTGATAGAACAGCGCCGCGGCAATCGCCAGTTGTTCGGCACTCGGGACCTGGCGCTGCAAACAGGAATGTTCGGCGAAATGCTGCTCGATGAACCCGGTGCTGAACTCGCCACCGATGAATTGCGGATGTTGCAGCAGGCTGACGAGCAAGCGCTGGTTGCTCTGTACGCCCAGCAGCACGCAGTCCTGCACGGCCCGCAGCAACTTGCGCCGAGCCTCTTCACGGGTCTGGCCGTGGGCGATGATTTTGCCCAGCAGCGGGTCGTAGAACGGGCTGATCCCCTGGCTTTCGACCAGCCCATGGTCGATCCGCACGCCATCCTGCAAACGCGGTTCCCAGGCCGTGACTCGTCCGGTTTGTGGCAGGAAACCTTGCGCAGGGTCTTCGGCGTACAGGCGCACTTCCATGGCATGTCCCTTGAGCTGAACGTCTTCCTGACGCAGCGGCAGCGCCTGTCCCTGGGCGATGTTCAACTGCCAGGCCACCAGGTCCAGGCCGGTGATGAATTCGGTCACCGGATGTTCCACTTGCAGTCGGGTGTTCATTTCCAGGAAGTAAAACTGTCCGCGCGCATCCAGCAGGAATTCCACCGTGCCCGCGCCGACATAGTTGACCGCGCGTCCCGCCTTGAGCGCCGCTTCGCCCATGGCCTGGCGCAACGGACTCGTCATCACGGGGCAGGGGGCCTCTTCGATGACTTTCTGGTGGCGACGCTGGATCGAACAATCACGCTCGCCAAGGTAGATCAGGTTACCGTGCGAGTCGCCGAACAACTGCACCTCGACATGGCGCGGTTCGATCAAGGCCTGCTCGAGGATCAGTTCGTCACTGCCAAAACCGTGCAAGGCTTCGGAGCGAGCGCTGCGCAGCTGTTGCACCAGGTCGCTGGCCCCATGCACCAGGCGCATGCCACGCCCACCGCCGCCGGCACTGGCCTTGATCATCAGCGGGTAGCCGATGCGGTCGGCTTCGCGGATGAGGGTGGCATCGTCCTGTTCGGCACCCTGATAACCCTCGATGCAGGGTACGCCGGCATTGAGCATGGCGATTTTCGACCGGCGCTTGCTGCCCATCAGCTCGATGGCTTCGGGGCTGGGCCCGATGAAAGTGATGCGGGCGTCCTGGCAGGCGCGGGCGAAAGCGGCATTTTCCGAGAGGAAACCGTAGCCCGGATGGATGGCATCCGCGCCAGTGCGCCGGGCCGCGTCGATGATCGCCTGGATATTCAGGTAGGACTGCTGCACCGGAGCCGGGCCGATGTTCACCGCTTCGTCGGCCATTTGCACGTGCAGGGCATCGGCGTCGGTGTCGCTGAATACCGCGACGGTGCGGTAGCCCAGGGCCTGGGCGGTGCGCTGGAGGCGGCAGGCGATTTCACCGCGATTGGCGATCAGGATCTTGCTGAATCCGGGCATGTTCTGCTCCCAGGGATTTGCGTTGAATGTGAGGGCCTCTTCGCGAGCAGGCTCGCTCCCACAGTTGAAACGCATTCCAATTGTGGGCGCGAGCCTGCTCGCGAAGCTTTTAAAGGGCCCACCCCGGTTTGCGTTTTTGCACGAATGCCGTGGTCCCCTCGACCCCTTCAACCCCGGTCACTGCTTCGCTGAACCACTCGGCCGCCTCATCGAGCAAAGCATCCGATGGCTGCATGGCGCTCGCCAGCAACAGTTTCTTGGTCGCCGCATTCGCCCCGGGCGCGCAACAAAGCACATGGGCCAGCACTTCATCGAGACGCTCGGCCAATGCCTGCGTATCGTGCTCGACAAAATGCACCAGCCCCATCCGCCGTGCCTGGGTGCCGTCGAAACGGGCTGCGGTCAGGGCGAGGCGGCGGGCCTGGGTCAGGCCGATGCGCTGCACCACGAACGGTGCGATCTGCGCTGGCAACAGACCGAGGCTGGTTTCCGGCAGGCCGAACTGCGCCTGGTGATCGGCCAGGGCTATATCGCTGACACAGGCCAAACCGAAGCCACCACCGAGCACCGCGCCTTGCAGGACGGTGATCACCACCTGCGGCGCATGCTGCACCTCTTGCAGCAACGCACCGAACAGTCGATTCAAGTCGCGGTGCGCGCCCGGACCTTGGGCGCGTGCATTGGCCATGTCCTTGATGTCGCCCCCGGCACAGAAATGCCCGCCGGCACCGCCGATCACCAAGGCCCTGACTCCCCGGTCATCGTGCACTGCCACCAGCACCGCACGCAGTTCGCTGACCATCTGCAAGTTCATGGCGTTGCGGTTGTCCGGTCGATTGAGGGTGATGTGCAGCACGCCGTTGTGCATATCGAGCAGCAGTGTCTGGCAATCCGGCAGAGTACTCATTTGTTTTTCCCGGGCAGGATGCCCATGAGCTTGCAGATAATCCCCAGCATGATTTCGTCGGCACCGCCGCCGATCGACACCAGGCGCACATCGCGGTAGGCGCGGGCCACCGGGTTGTCCCACATGAAGCCCATGCCGCCCCAGTACTGCAGGCAGCTGTCGGTCACCTCGCGACCCAGGCGACCGGCCTTGAGCTTGGCCATGGACGCCAGGCGCGTGACGTCCTGGCCCTTGATGTATTGTTCGGTGGCTTGATAGACCAGCGCCCGCAGGCATTCGATCTCGGTTTGCAGTTCAGCCAGGCGAAAGTGAATGACCTGATTGTCGATCAGCGCACTGCCGAAGGTTCTGCGCTCCTTGCAATACTCGATGGTGCTGTCGACGCAGTACTCCAATCCCTTGATCATATTGGCCGCACCGAACAGGCGCTCCTCCTGGAACTGCAGCATCTGCATCATGAACCCCGCGCCTTCGTGACCGATGCGATTGCGCTGTGGCACCCGCACGTTGTCGAAAAATACCTGGGCGGTTTCCGAGCTGCGCATGCCCAGTTTGTCCAGGTGCGAGCTGAGGCTGATGCCCGGCGTGTTCATCGGCACCATGATCAGCGACTTGTTGACGTGCGGTTTGTCATCCGAGGTGTTGGCCAGCAGGCAGATGAAATCGGCGCTCGGCGAGTTGGTGATCCACATCTTGCTGCCGTTGATCACGTAGTCGTCGCCGTCCTTGCGCGCCGTGGTTTTCAAGCCGGCCACGTCGGACCCCGCGCCGACTTCGGAGACGCCGATGCAGCCGACCTGCTCGCCGCTGATGGCCGGGCGCAGGAACTCATCGCGCAACTCATCGGAACCGAAACGTGCCAGGGCCGGGGTGCACATGTCGGTCTGCACGCCGATCGACATGGGAATCCCGCCACAATGAATGGTGCCGAACTCTTCGGCGGCGACGATCGAGTAGCTGTAGTCCAGGCCCATGCCGCCGAATTTTTCCGGTTTGGAAATGCCCAGCAGGCCGAGGTCGCCGGCCTTGCGAAAGATCTCGTGGATCGGAAAACGCCCGGCCTTTTCCCATTCCTCGACGTGTGGATTGATCTCATGATCGACGAACTGGCGGACGGTACGACGCAGTGCTTCGTGTTCCTGGGTGAAGATCATTTTTATTTTTCTCCTGGCAAACCACGCAGAGCGTGGGAACGATCAAAACCTCGCGACACCGAAGCTGTTGGTTTGCAGCGAGCGCACCTCGGCCTCGTGACAGATATCCAGCAGGTAACCAAGAAGGGTCCGGGTGTCCCGTGGATCGATCAGGCCGTCGTCCCACAGGTTGGCGCTGCCATACAGCGCCGTGGACTGGCTGTCGAGTTTCTGCGCGGTGACCTGTTCGAGCATGTCGAGCATTTTCGGGTCGGGCACCAGGCCGTCCTTGGCCTGCTTGGCTTCGGTGACGATGCGCAACACCTTGCCGGCCTGGGTGCCGCCCATGACGGCGGTGCGACTGTTGGGCCAGGCGAAGATGAAGCGTGGGTCCAGGCCCCGGCCGCACATCGCGTAGTTGCCGGCGCCGTAGGAGCCGCCCACCACGATGGTCAGTTTCGGCACCCGGGCATTGGCCACCGCCTGGATCATTTTGGCGCCATGCTTGATCACTCCTTGCTGCTCTGATTCGGTGCCAACCATGAACCCGGTGGTGTTGTGGAAAAACAGCAGGGGCGTCTGGCTCTGGTCGCACAGCTGAATGAATTGTGCAGCCTTGCTCGCACCCTTGGGCGTAATCGGACCGTTGTTGCCGATGAATCCGCAGGCGCGCCCCTGGATTGTCAATTGGCCGCACACGGTCTGCTGATCGAACTCGGCCTTGAACTCGAGGAAGTTCGAGCCATCGGCGATTCGGGCGACGATCTCACGCACGTCGTAGGGTTTTTTCGGATCGTCCGGGATCAGGCCCAGCAATTGGTCGATGGGGTAGAGCGGTTCCTGCCATTGTCTGGCAGGCAACACCGGCAAGCGAGCATTCCATGGCAGCAGACTGACGATCTCGCGCACCTGGCGCACGCCGTCGGCGTCATTCTCTGCCAGGTATTCGGCGGTGCCGGCGGTTTGCGCGTGCATCAACGCGCCACCCAGTTCTTCGTCGCTGGCGACCTCTCCGGTTGCTGCTTTTAAAAGAGGCGGGCCGGCCAGGAACAGCTTGGCCTTGCCACGCACCACCACCACATAGTCCGACAGCCCCGGCTGATAGGCACCGCCAGCCGTCGCCGAGCCGTGGACCACGGTAATCTGCGGCAGGCCCATGGCCGACATGCGTGCCTGGTTGGCAAAGCTGCGCGCGCCTTCGACGAAAATCTCCGCCGCGTAATTGAGGTTCGCGCCGCCACTCTCGGCCAGGGTAATCACCGGCAGTTTGTTTTCCATGGCGATCTGTTGCAGGCGCAGGGATTTTTTCAGGCCTGAAGGGGAAATGGTGCCGCCCTTGATCGCACTGTTATTGGCCACCACCAACACCCGCACACCTGACACGTAGCCGATCCCGGCAATCAAGCCGCCGCCGGCCGAACTGCCGTCCTTGTCGTCGTGCAACTTGTAGCCGGCCAGGCTCGCCAGTTCGAGAAATGGCGCACCCGGGTCGAGCAGCAGGTTGAGGCGCTCGCGGGGCAGTAACTGACCGCGTTTTTCGAACCTGGGCCTGGCCTCGGCCGCCTTGTCCAGCAGGTTCTGTTCGAGGGTACGGACCTGTTCGACGGCGTCCAGCATGGCCGCGCGATGACGGGCGAACTGTTCGCTGTGGGGGTCCAGTTGCGATTCAATCACCGGCATGGGTTATTCCTTGTCCTTGAGAACATCAGGCAAGTACGCGCGGTGGAAGCCGTTGTACGAGTGGCTGTTGGTCGCCTTGTGAATCGGCCATGCGCGCCCGCCGAGGCTGGCCGCGCCGTCGATGCGCAGGGTGCTGCCGCTGATGAACGCCGCCGCCGGGCTGAGCAGGAACACGATCGCCGCGCTGACTTCCGATTCGGTGCCGATGCGCTTGAGCGGCACGTGCTCACGCAAGGTCGGAATCACCGCCTTGAACGCACCTTCGTAGGTGTCCATGCCGCTGGAAGCGATCCACCCCGGCGCCACAGCGTTGACCCGGACCCCGGCGTACCCCCATTCGAAGGCCGCGGTCTTGGTCAGGTTGTCCATGCCCGAGCGCGCCGCGCCTGAGTGGCCCATGCCGGGCATGCCGCCCCACATGTCGGCGAGCATGTTGACGATGGCGCCGCCGTGCTTGCTCATGGACTGGTTGAACACTTCCCGGGCCATCAGGAATCCGCCCAGCAGATTGGTGCGCATCACGGTTTCGAAACCCTTCTGGTTGATCGAGGCCAGGGGCGATGGGTACTGGCCCCCAGCGTTATTGACCAGGCCGTGAATCGGGCCGTACTTGCGGATGAATTCGCTGACAAGGTGCGTGACCGCTTCTTCCTCACGGATATCGCAGGTGCCCCAGTCAGCCTTGCCGCCATCTTCGGTAATCTCGGCAGCGACATTTTTCAACTTGTCAGCCTTGCGCCCGACCAGCAGCACATGCGCACCGAGGGCCGCCAGTTCGTGAGCCGTGCAGCGGCCAATGCCACTGCCGCCACCGGTGACGATGATGGTCTGGCCGGCAAACAGACCGGCTTTGAAAATCGAATCGTAAGCCATGGCGGCAATCCTCTAGTTGACCTGGTCGGCGATGCGCTGTGGCACCGGAATCTGGATCTCCAGCAATTGCTGGGCGAAGGCCTTGCCCTGCGGATCGATCCGCAGGCTGGCGACGCCTCCGCCACCCAAAGCGTTTTCCAAAAGGAAATTCAGGCTGTGGCTGGCGGGCAAATACCAACGCTCGACGCGCCCGTGGATCGGGTCGAGGACATGGCTCATCCAGTCGACGATCACGGCCGGGGTCAAGGCTTCGGCGATCCACGGCAGGTACTGCGGGTCGCGGGCCATGACGCCGATGTTGCTGTGATTGCCCTTGTCACCAGAGCGGGCCACCGCGAGCTTGACCAGGGCGACGCTGGCATCGGCAGGTCCCGTGGGGCGGGGTGGCTCAATCGGCACGGGCAAGTCGGCGCTGTCGAGCACATCGAGGGCGGGCAGGGCGCACGAGTGGCGCTGGCCCATGAGATCAATTTCCAGCGTGCAGGCAGTTTTGTCGATCAGGAACGAAAACAAGCGGATCAGCGGATACACCGTCGGCCGGCCGCCGACGATCCCGGTCAGCCCCGGCGCCATGCCGGTGGCGGCCTGGGCGATTTCCCGGGAGAACAGTATCAATGCCGGTTTGTGCGGATGGCGCACCGCGAGCTTGATCACCACTTCGCGACTGTCCTGGCGCTGCCCGTGGGGGCCGTACGTGGCTTCGCTGCCAAGCAGTTCAATGTTCACCTCGCTGTAGGGCGCCCAGCCGCGCTGGCTGAACATCTGTGAGGTCTTGTTGATGATCGCTTCGCTGACCCTGCGGCCCTTGGCGACCGCATCGATTCCGGCGATCAGGCAACTGGCGGTGCAACGGAAACCGTCCGGGTACGTGGCGCTGACCTTGTACTGAGCGGTGGGCGGCAAGCCTTTTGCGCCGTGCACCCGGACCGCGTTCCTGCCTTGCTGCACGAGTTTGACCTGGGTGAAATCACAGACCACGTCGGGCAGCAGGTAGGCCCGCGGGTCACCGATTTCGTAGAGCATCTGTTCGCCCACGGTCAAGGGTGTGACCAGGCCGCCGGTGCCTTCGGGTTTGCTGACGATGAACTGGCTGTCGGCGCTGACTTCGACGATGGGAAAACCGATGTGCTCGTAATCGGGCACATCGCGCCAGTCGGTGAAGTTGCCACCGGTGCATTGCGCGCCACACTCGATGATGTGCCCGGCCAGCGCCGCCTGGGCCAGTTTGTCGTAGTCGTGCCACGACCAGCCGAACTCATGCACCAGCGCGCCGCTGACCACGGCGCTGTCGACCACGCGTCCGGTGATCACGATGTCCGCGCCCAGGCGCAAGGCCTCGACAATGCCCGGTGCGCCCAGGTAGGCGTTGGTCGAGACACACATCGGCGGCAGGGGGGCGGCGCTGAACATTTCATGAATGCCAAGGCTGCCCAGTTGTTTGATCTGCGGTTGCAAGTCATCGCCTGACAAGACGGCGATCTTCAGCGCGACGCCGGCCTTGTCGCAAGCTGCCTGCAGGGCGGCTGCACAGGCTTGAGGGTTGACCCCGCCGCCATTGCTGATGACGCGGATCTTTTGTTCGGCCAGTTGAGAGAGCAGAGGAGAGAGCACTTCGATGAAGTCACTGGCGTACCCGGCCTGGGGATCTTTCATCCGTGCGCCGGCCATGATCGACAGGGTGATTTCGGCCAGGTAATCGAAGACCAGGTAGTCCAGGCGCCCGCCTTCGACCAGTTGCGCGGCGGCGGTCGAGGTGTCGCCCCAGAAGGCGCTGGCGCACCCGATGCGAATTGTTCTTGGCGCAGTCAACTCCATAACCACCTCCGGCAACAATGCTGTGAGACTACCAAGCAAGCGCTTGGTTTGTAAACGACTGAACTATCTTCTGCCCGAGCGCTTGCTTGGTCGTCGCCAGTTGCTTAAATTGCCAGCGCAACCCAATGTTTTCGCGGGGAGCGCGGCATTGGACTGATCGACTGTAGGAGAGAACGGGTGGATGAGCAAAAAGCCTTGAGCGTCATGCGCGAGTTGGTCGACAGCGGACAATTGACCGACCCGGACAGCGCCCGGGGCAAGTTGCTGCAAGTGGCGGCCCACCTGTTTCGCAACAAAGGCTATGAACGCACTACCGTGCGCGACCTGGCCGGTGCCGTGGGCATCCAGTCGGGAAGTATTTTTCATCACTTCAAGAGCAAGGACGATATCCTGCGGGCGGTGATGGAGGAGACCATTCGCTACAACACCGCGTTGATGCGTGCGGCCATCGCCGAGGCCGACACCGTGCGCGAGCGGGTGCTGGCGCTGATTCGCTGCGAATTGCAGTCCATCATGGGCGGCAGTGGCGAGGCCATGGCGGTGCTGGTCTATGAATGGCGGTCACTGTCCAATGAGGGGCAGGCCAAGGTCCTGGCGTTGCGCGATATCTATGAAGACATCTGGCTGCAGGTGCTGGGTGAAGCCAAAAGCGCCGGTTTTATCCGCGGCGATGTGTTTATCACCCGGCGTTTCCTGACCGGAGCGTTGTCCTGGACCACCACCTGGTTTCGCGCCGATGGCAGCATGAACCTGGATCAACTGGCCGAGGAGGCCTTGATTCTGGTACTGGCGGGCAAATAGGGCGTGCAGGCGGGTCGGCAGGAAACTGGCTAAGTGGTCGAAATCGCCTAGCTTCAATGCATTGATGCAGTTTTCGGGGAGTGGGTTGTTTTGATGTCTTCGCCAATTCGGACGGCTTCGCGACTTTTACTGGCGGTACTCGCGGCGCTGGCAATCATGCCGACCCAGGCCGCGCAGCTGGTGCGCATCGGTGCCGCGCACTTTCCTCCCTATACGGTACGCCCGGAGTCCGGTGCCGACACTGGCTTGCTACCGCAATTGGTCGCCGCTCTCAACAACCTGCAAAGCGACTACCGGTTCGTGTTGGTACCCACCTCCATTCCCCGCCGCTTTGGCGACTTCAAGCAAGGCCGGGTGGACATGGCGATCTTCGAGAACCCTGACTGGGGCTGGGGGGACATACCCCACACCAGCGTCGACATGGGCCTGGAAGACGCCGAAATCTTCGTTGCGCAACGCTTGCCACAGCGCCAGCAAAGCTACTTCAGCGAGCTCGCCGGCAAGCGCCTGGCATTGTTCAGCGGGTATCACTACGAATTCGCCCACTTCAATGCCGATCCCAAGTACCTCGCCACTCACCACAACGCCACCTTGACCTATTCCCATGACAGCAACCTGCTGATGGTGCTGCGTGACCGCGCCGATGTCGCCCTGGTCACCCGCTCCTACCTGAGCGACTACTTCCTGCGCAACGAGAAAGTCGCCAGTGAGTTACTGGTATCCGAGCGCGTCGACCAGATCTATCACCACTACGCCATTCTCCGCCCGACCGCGCCGATCAGCGGCGAGGTCTTCGGCAGGTTGCTGCAAGGGTTGCGCGATAATGGCCAGATGCTGAAGATTTTCGCCCCCTATAAAATCGCGGTATTGCCGGTGCCCGGTAACTGAGCGGACACCGCAAGTCATGTCGCTTAAATTTCCAGGCTCCGCTCACGTCATCCGTTGACCTGTCGATGAATAACGTGAGCCCGACCCATGTCCATTGCGAATGTCCTGACTGCGTTGCCTTTATCAACCGGCGGTAGTCTTGTAGCCGATGAAACCGCAACCGGGCTGAGCCTCAGTCTTGAAGGCCAGCCGTTGATCTCGTTACACCTGACGCGCGAGCCGGAGTTGCTGCTGCAGTTGCCAGAGGGCGCAGCATGCCTCGACCATCGAGCGGTCTGGGCCGCTTGTTATTGGTTGTTCGCCCGTGACCCTGCTTGCCAGCGTCTGCTCTGGCAACTGGATGAGGCCCCGCCTGCCGCCTTGCTCGACGCATTGCTGATCCCTACCGAAACGGTTGGCCAATACCGGAGCGAACGCACGCTGTTCTGGCAGTTGCCACAGCCGTGGGTGGGCCGATCGCTGATGGGCTGTTACCCGCAGCAGAGGGTCCTCAGCGGCGGCAAGCGTCACCCCCTGCGCCCACCGAAGCCGCAAGGCGAGGTGTATCGGCGTTTCGATGTCGGGCTGGGAGCCTGGGTTTCCCTGCGCACGGTGGATATCGACGAGGATCTTGCGCGTTTCAATGGCTGGCAGAACAGTCCTCGGGTCGCGAATTTCTGGCAAGAGCAGGGCAGCCTCCATCAGCATCGAGAGTACCTGGGCAAACGCCAGGACGATCCCCATACCCTGACGTTGATCGGTTGTTTCGACGATCAACCCTTTGCCTATTTCGAAGCTTACTGGGCTAAGGAAGATCGTATCGCACCGTTCTATGATGCGGATGATTACGACCGTGGCATCCATATGCTGGTGGGCGAAGAATGTCACCGTGGTCCGCACAAGGTGGCGAGCTGGCTGACGGCGCTGGTGCATTACCTGTTTCTCGACGATCCACGGACTCGTCGGGTGGTCGCCGAGCCCCGTGCCGACAACGCGAAGATGATTGGGCACCTGCAGCGACAGGGGTTTTATTGCGAGAAGGAATTCGACTTTCCACACAAGCGCGCAGCACTGATGGCGCTGGGGCGCGAGCGTTTTTTTGATCGCTGCTCGTTGACCTGAACCGCAGGAAAATCGTCCGAATGCCGCACAGGTCTCGGACGATTTTGCCGCTAGCGGTCCTGCGCTTCCTTGGCGTCCATCTCCGCATTGCGTTCGGCGACGCGTTTGCGCTGTTCATCGGTCAGCTCAACCTTGTGGGCGGTGTCGCGCAACATCATTAAACCGCCAACGATAGAGCCAATGGCAACCACCAGAATCAACCAGGCATACCAGGGCATACGACCTCCTTGAAAGCCGGCCGGCGGGCGAGGGTTTCGCCTGTCGAACGTGCATACCACTTTGAGCGATTGGATTTCGCAGTGGTTCCATTGTATGCCTGTTCTGTGTCGTTCACCCCTGTGTCGTCTGCATCGCCCCTTCGCGAGCAGGCTCGCTCCCACAGGGGGTAAGCGTTCGCCCAAACACTGCAAAACACTGTGGGAGATTCTATGGTTGAGGTGAAGCCCTCAACTTGTTTTCGGTTGGTAT